>JAFGNZ010000131.1 GCA_016926755.1 Myxococcaceae bacterium
GCCCACGCCAGCTCATGAAGAGCCGCCGCAGGACGCCAGGCCACCCGCCTTGCTGGCCATGCTCCGCTGGCTTGCTCGAGTGCCTCCGTTCAACACCCTATTGTCCACACTGCACTCGGAGGCGTAGCGGTCTTGGGCATTTCTCTGGAACTCAATAGCAGTAGCAGCAGGCGTTCTGGCACACGCCATAGGCTGGCCCACCGCAATAGGTGTCACATGCTCTCTGGCCCGAACAGGTGGGGATGCCGGGCCTGGAGCAGGTCGTCGACGGTGCACTGACACAGTACGTCTTCACCCCATCGCACGTGACATAGCCAGGGCTCGCCGAGCAAGTCGTCCCCGTGCAACTCACGGGAACGCCGTTAAATGTCTGCTTTTCGCGTCACTCCTGGCCCGGCTCGAGGCGGCTCCAGGCTGAACGCCGGGACGGGCTCATCCAGCTCGTCCAGCGAGCCCGCGTGGCCTGAGGCTTCAGCCGGCGCGCGCCAGGGTGTTGGCGGGGGCGACGGGGGCGGCCGTCGCGGTCAAGCCTCCGTCGACGGAGAACTCCTGGCCCGTGATGAACGAGGCCTTGTCGCTGAAGAGGAAGCCGACGAGCTCGGCGACCTCCTCGGGCTGGCCCACGCGGTTCATCGCGTGGAGCGAGCTGGCGAAGGCGCGGGCCTGGGGATCATGCAGGCGCCAGCCCGCGCTGCCCATCTCCGACTCGATGACGCCGGGGCTCACCGCGTTGACGCGGATGGCCTTCTGCGCGTACTCGACGGCCGCGCTCCGGGTGAGCGCGAGGACCGCGGCCTTGGTGGCGCTGTAGATGGAGATGCCCGGCATCGCTCGGTGCGCGCCCACGGAGGCGCAGTTGACGATGGAACCGCCGCCCTGCGCGAGCATGGCCTTGAGCTCGTACTTCATGCACCAGAACACGGCGCGGAGGTTGACGTTCATGATCAGCTCGTACTCGTCGTTGCTCACATCGGCCAGCAGGTTCATGGCGCCCGTGCCGGCGTTGTTGAAGGCGCAGTCCAGCCGGCCGTAGGTGGCGACGGTGGTCTGGACGAGCGCCTCGATGTCCCGCTCGGACTGCATATCCGCGGTGACCCAGGTGGCCTGCCCGCCGCGCTCCTTGATGGTGGCGACGAGCTCACGGCCCTTCTCCTCGCGCCGCGCGCTGGCGATGACCTTGGCCCCCGCGGCCGCGAGCATCAACGCCGTGGCCCTGCCAATCCCCGAGCTCGCGCCCGTCACCAATGCGACCTTCCCGTCCAGCGTCCTCATGTCATCCTCCTTCGCGGAATGATCCCTGGCTCCCACGATGTGAGCAGGGAGGTGATGCTACACGGGTCGGTGCTCGGGGGGTGAGCTGGGACGCCGACGTTCGGAGGCTCGGTTGCTCAGAAGACGAAGGGGAAGCGGATGGGGTCCTGCTGGACGCGGTGCCTGGGGAACCTCCACCGCCTCACCAGGTCCTGGAGGCAGGTGGCCAGCGGCGTGCCCTTCAGCACGTCGGTCTCCATGGCGATGTCGTAGGTGGCGCCGCTGTCCGGGTAGACGGACCAGCGCATCACGAACCTGCCGCCGCTCAGGCCCGGAATCCCCGCCTCCTTGTGACGCCGGACACAGGAGGCGATGGCCGGCCGGTTGGCGACCACCACCTTCTGGACCTCGGCCGGCGTGAGGCGCTCCGCGATGGGCTCGTTGGGATCCGGGGGGATGTACACGTTCTTCGGGCCCTTCGACTCGGGCACCTTCGGGGTGGCGTCGGGCGTGAAGCCCAGCTCCCGCGCGAAGTCCTCGTCGAGCTCCTCGAACCCGCTCTCCTTCGGCGGGGCCGGCGGCGTGGCCTTCGCCACCGCGGCGGGAGCGGGCGCCGGAGCGGGATCCGCCAGGGAGGGCGCCTCGTCCTCCATGTCCTCGAGGTACGGATCCTCGACGTCCTCCCGCTCCTGCTCCTTCTTCACGACAGGAGCGCCGCGGGCCTGGGGCGCCTTGCGCGGCTGGACGGCCGCCGCGCTCGCCACCGCCGGCGCGGGGCGCTTCACCTGCGAGGAGGTGCTTCCTCCCGTGGCCACTCCCGCCGTCGGAATCACCTTGGGCTCCGGAACCGCCACCGCGGCATGGGCAATCCCTGCCACGGCCGGGAGCTTGGGCTCGGACTTCGAGGGCACGGGCTCGGCAGTCGGCCTGGCTGGCGGAGGCGCCACCGCGGCGACGGGGGCAGCGAGCACGGGCGCGGCCGTCACCTGCGCCGCATCGGGCAGGCGGGTCCGCTCCATCCACAGCATCCCCGCCACGAGCACACTCACGGCGCTCACTCCCGCCAGGGCGCCCATGGCGATCCATGGCATGCGCCTCGACTCCGCGGAGGCCGCCACGGGAGCCACGGGCGGGCTCCACCCCGGCTGCATCAGATGAGGCGCCGCGGCCAGCCCAGGCAAGGGAGCAGGCAGCGGAGTCCACGGAGCCTCCAGCGGAGCCGACGCGACGGGCTCGGCGGGGCTCACCTCGGGGGCCGGCTGCGCCTTCAGGTGCTCCGGTATCGGACACTCCCCGCCTTCGAGATCCTGGGAGTTCTCCGCCGGCAGCTCGGGCGGAGGCAGCGTGCGCAGCCACTGCGTCTCTTCGGCCGCCAGCGCGAGCACCCCCTGGATTCGCTCCGCGGACTTCTCCGCTGCCGGCATCGGCTTCACTTCTGGAGCGGGCTGGGTGACCAGCTCGCGATCCAGGTAGGCATCCAGGTCCGTGTCGAGCGCCTCTTTCACATTGACTTGGACGCCGCAGCCCGGCCCTGCATTCCACACCGTGCCGCGAGCGGACAGCTGCTCCCCAGACTCCGTCTGATCTTCGACCACGCCCCACCCCCGAGCTCACCGCCCCCGAACAGGCAGGGCTGGAAGGTAGGGACGCGTACGTGGCGCGCCACTGGGGTGTTCACCCGTAGGCAGTGCTTTCTTCCGCTACCCGGCACAGCCCTCGCTGGGACGTGCGGTGCCTCGCACGCCCTCCTCCTCCAGGGGTGAGGCGCTGATCGCGGCCGGACACCCGTGAGGCTTTGACGGGAGCGCTTCCCGGGCTGGAGGATGCGCGGCTCCACCCTGGGAGGGGGTTTCCATGACGGTTTCCCGGAAGTGCTGGACGTACGGCCTCACCCTGTTGTGCCTGCTCGCCTGCTCGAGCGCCCACGCGCAGTTCACCGGCAAGCGCCGTGCCTACGCGTCGAGCTTCTGGAATGGCACGGGCGCCAGCGGGAAGACGATCAGCTGGAGCGCGCTCTACGTCGCCCTGCCCCTGGACTATGGCTACAACAACGCCAACACCGCCCTGGTCAACCTGTCCGGGGTGAGCGCGGCGTACTCGGATCTGCGCACCAGCGCCACGCGCTCGCTCAAGTGGGGCACGCAGGTGCGCGTCACCAACCGACACCCCGGGCACCCGGGCTACGGCAGGAGCGTGCTCGCCACGCTCCAGGACTCCGGGCCCGCGGACAGCATCCTCAGTGACTCCGTCTTCGGCGGCCGCGGCGCCTCGCCCTACAAGCCCTATGGCTGCTGGATCGACGTGACGCCGGGCGTGAAGCAGGCGCTGGGCAGCACGAAGCCGGAGACGGAGAACCTCATCGTCGACTTCGAGATCATCAATGATTCGGGCAGCTCGCTGGACCTGGACTCCAACCCCAACCTCGCCTTCGGCATGGTGGCCAGCGCGAGCGACACGGAGGCCACCGCGATCAGCGCTCCTTCGTACGCGGTGGACGGCAACGTCTCCTACTCCCTGGAGGACTACCGGAGCGTGTGGCGCTCGGAGTACCACGCGAGCACCTCGGACATCGTCTGGCTCAACGTGAACCTGGGCGCTCCGCGGGCCGTGCGCCGCGTGGTGGTGAAGTGGGGCAGCTTCTTTCCCACCAGCTACACGCTGATGGGCTGGACGCCGGGGATGAGCGCGTGGGTGCCGCTCACCACCCGCACCGGCGCGGGCGGCGGCGCGCACGTGCTCAGCTTCTCCGCGGACCAGACGTACCAGTACTTCGGGCTGAGCATGAGCGGCGGCAACCGCTACGATGTGAAGGAGCTCGAGGTGTTCCGCTGGGACTCCTGAGCCTCAAGCTGCAGGCGAGTTTGCTACCGGATGCTAACCGTCCTCTACCCTCGTCTCGCTAGAGCACCGAATCGTTTGAAGTTCACGTTATCCCGCTTTAGGCAGGGCCCGACTGCGCTGAACCGATTCGAGGGCCCCCTACCGACGCGCTCTGGCCGAACCTGTATGGCTGTCAGACAGGTTTGCCCAGCGCGCTGCCGACACGGGCTGCCGTCCCCATTCCTGTCCACCGAGTGGAACCGCCAGCGTCGATCCTGCTGCTATGGAGCCGTGGCCGGAAGGAGTGAGCCCACCTGCTTTGGCAGCGAAGGAGGAGGAGCCGAAGAAGGGGCGTAAGCATCGGTTGGATGGGGCAGGGTTGCTGCGTCGCCCCTTCGCTCAGGACTTCTTGGCTTCTTGGCGTGCTGCCTGTGAGGAGGAAGACGGCGGGTGCAGGGAAACTTCTCCCCTGCTCGCGTCACATGCGAGCCCGAAAGGGAGGGGTTCATTTCATGAGGATCGCACTGGGAGTCTGTCTGGTCATGCTGGGCGCGGGCTGTGCCCACGCCCCCGAGAAGCCACTGGAGCCGGCTCCGCAGCAGGCCGAGAGCACGCCGGCGCCGGCCCCTCGGCAGGCCGAGAGCGCCCAGGAGCTGTCGGACCAGGGGCACAAGGCCTACACCGCGCTGGACTTCCGCACCTGCGCCGAGCGCTACCTCCAGGCGGCGGAGGCCAGCACGGACGACACCTCCCGCGCGGATGCCTTCTACGGCGCCGCGTGCTGCGCCACGCTCGCGGGAGACTCCGCCCAGGGCCTCGAGGTGATGAGGCGCGCGGTCCAGAGCGGCTACTACGACGTGGACCACTTGCAGACCGATCCGGAGCTGTTGCCCCTCCACGCGCTGCCCGGCTGGCAGGAGGTGATCGCCGGTACCCGGGCCAACCTGGCGAAGGCGCCCCACCCGCCGCGCCCCATCCCGGTGCTCGCGGCGGTGGATGTGTACGGCTCGCGCCGCGCTGACGGCGAGTCCGTCCGCCGCATGCTCGGCTTCGAGACGGGGAAGCCCATCGTGGGCAGCAGGGCCCTGTTCCAGCAGAAGGAGGAGGCGCTGCGCAAGCAGTACAACCTCGCCTTCGCCAAGGTGTCGTTCATCTCCTATTTCGCGGGCCCCGAGGCCAACCGCGCCTACATCACGGTGGACCTCGTGGACGCCGAGGAGGCCGAGCGGTTGAAGTTCCTCCCCAAGCCCTCGGGCCATTCGGAGGATCCCGAGGGCCTCGTCGCCCAGTGGCAGGCCTACGAGAAGAAGGGCTGGCAGCTCTTCCAGCAGGGCCAGATCGACATGATGGCGAAGGACAAGTGCAAGGTCGCCCACTGCATCATGGGCTTCACCCACCCCGAGCTCGCGCCCATCGAACCCATCTTCTTGGAGAAGAGCCCCCAGGCGCGGGACGCGCTGGTGAAGGTGTTGCGCGAGGAGGAGAACGAGCAGCAGCGCGCGGCGGCGGCCTTCGTGCTGGCCTACGCCGGTACGCCGGAGCACGTCATCGAGGCGCTCGTGCCGTTCATCCGAGACTCTTCCTACCTGGTGCGCAACAACGTGCTGCGGGTCATCATGGCGACCCAGATGGGCGCGGACCGCCCGCTCCTGGACACCGCGGTGGTGGTGGACGCCCTCTCCATGCCGGAGACGACCGATCGCAACAAGGCGCTCTACCTGCTCAAGGCGCTGCTGGAGAAGCTGCCGCCCGAGGCCCGCAAGGCCCAGGCCCCGGCTCTCGTCAAGCAGCTCGGCGCGCAGCTGGTGACGCTGGCCGGGCTCCAGCAACCCAACAACCGGGATCCGGCGCGAGACATCCTCAAGCTGCTCTCGGGGGAGCGCCACGAGACGCCCGAGCAGTGGAAGGCCTGGCTCGCGCGCCAGAAGTGAGCCCTCCCGTGCCCCCGCTGTCGCTGCTAGGCTCCCGCGTCGCCAAGCGCAACAGGGAGCCCGCATTCATGTCCTCGACGCCCGAAGTGGCTGATCCGTATGGCCTGATCACGCGCCAGTTCCAGGTGGACCCCTACCCCACCTACGAGAAGCTGCGGAATGACGCGCCCGCCTACTTCAGCGAGGCGTGGGGGGGCTGGCTCCTCACGCGCTACCAGGACGTGCAGTCGGGCTTCAAGGATCCGCGCCTGTCCTCCAACCGCGCGGGCGCCTTCGGGGCCATGCTCCCGGCGGCGCTGAAGGAGCGGCTGGCGCCGGTGGTGCAGAGCCTCGGCCTCTGGGCGCTGCTCATTGATCCGCCGGCCCACACGCGCATCCGCTCGCTCGTCAACAAGGCCTTCACCCCGCGCCTGGTGGAGTACCTGCGGCCCCGCATCCAGGAGCAGGTGGACCTGCTGTTCGACAAGGCCGAGGCGGCGGGGAAGCTGGACATGGTGCACGACGTGGCCAACCTGCTGCCCGTGGCGGTGATTGGAGACATGCTGGGCATCCCCCGCGAGGACGGGCAGAAGCTCCGGGTGTGGGCGGACGCCTTCGCCACCTTCTTCGGCACGACGAAGTACACGCCGGAGGTGCTGGAGCAGATGCGCACCGGCATCGTGGAGATGGAGGAGTACTTCCGGGGCGCGGTGGCCCAGCGCCGCAAGAGCAGCACGCAGGGCAGCGACTTGCTGAGCACGATGCTGGCGGCCGAGGACGAGGGCCGCTTCCTCTCCGAGCAGGAGGTGCTGGCCACGTGCTCGCTGGTGCTGTTCGCCGGGCACGAGACGACCACGCACCTGCTCTCCAACGGGCTGTACCTGCTGCTGAAGAACCCGGAGCAGCGCGAGCTCATGCTGGGCTCGGAGGAGCAGCTCACCGCCGCGGTGGAGGAGCTGCTGCGCTACGAGAGCCCCATCCAGCGGCTCAGCCGCGTCATCGCGGAGGACTACGAGCTGCACGGCCAGCAGCTGCGCAAGGGCCAGAAGGCATTCCTGATGATCGGCGCGGCCAACAGGGATCCGCGCCAGTTCCCCAAGGCGGAGCAGCTGGACCTGAAGCGCCAGGACAACCGGCACATCGCCTTCGGCTTCGGCGTCCACTACTGCCTGGGGGCGGCGCTGGGCCGGCTGGAGGGGCAGATCGCCCTTCGCGCCGTGCTGCGCCGCTTCCCCAGGATGAAGCTGCTCCAGGAGCCGGAGCGCCTGGAGAACGTGGCCTTCCGCGGCTACAAGGCCATGCCCGTGGCCCTGGGCTGAGCGCTCAGGACACCACGAAGGTGGCGCGGCCCTTGAGCTCCACGGCCTCATACGTCTGGAGCTGGGCGCTGGTCGGCAGGCGCGGGAAGCGGCTGCGCGTGAGGAGCGCCTGGGTCACGATGGGCTGCTCGCTGGTGGTGGACGCCAGGATGACGCGCGGGATCAGCAGGGTGAAGATGAGCGCGCCCGCATCCGCGTCCGGCTCGAGCGTGACGCTCACCAGCGTGCCGATCTCCGTCTCCACCTGGCGGATCTCCTTGCCCCGTGCGTCCACCTCCCGCAGGCGATCCTTGTAGTGCAGCAGCGGATCACCGGTGATGCTGGTGGCCGAGAAGGAGACGGAGATCCGCCGGTTGCGGAGCTCGAACTGGTTGGGGG
Source organism: Myxococcaceae bacterium (assembly GCA_016926755.1). Lineage (GTDB taxonomy): Bacteria > Myxococcota > Myxococcia > Myxococcales > Myxococcaceae > Hyalangium. The sequence continues at coordinate 7,679 of JAFGNZ010000131.1, forward strand.
CGATGCGCTGCGGGAGAACGGCCGGGGTGGGCTGTGCGATGGCGGTATCCATGGGGGCTCCTCGTCTCAGGGGTTCGCCGCGTCGAGGGGTTCGCGCGGTCGGGGAGACAGAGCGGCCTCCAGCGGGATGTGATGGGCGCCTCGCCAGCGGCAGGGTCCTTTTGCACCCGCCGGCTCCACTGTCCGGCCAGCGCGGCGCGACGGTAGACTGGCCCGGGAAGGGAGCGCCGCATGGCTGAGCCAGTCGCTATCTCCAAGGGTCGAACCACGCTCATCGGGTTCTCGACGCCGCGCAGCTTCAACCCCGTCTCGCTGCTCGTCCGGCGCTTCACCCGGAGTGAGTGCAGCCACTGCTTCTTCCTCTACTGGGACGACGACTTCGAGTGCGACATGGTGCTCGAGGCCCATGAGCTTGGCTTCCGGCTCATCACCTGGCAGCGCTTCGTGCGGAAGAACCGCATCATCGCGCTGGTGGAGCCAGCCCACCCGCTGGATTCCGGCTTCCTGCGGCTGGGCGAGTGGGTGGGCAGCGCGTATGACTTCGGCGGGTTGATCGGGCAGGCCTTCGTGCAGTTCGGGCGCTTCCTGCAGCGCAAGTGGCGCAACCCCTTCCGCTCCTCGCGCTCCATGTTCTGCAGCGAGTCCATCGCCCGCTGCATGCAGTGGGCTGAGCACCCGGACGCCCGGCACTTCTCTCCCAAGGAGACGGCGCCGCAGGATCTGCTCGTCTTCTACCGGGGGCAGGGCCGGGCCACCCTCATCGACACCCAGCCCTGGAGGTAGGGACGGGCTCAGGACTCCTTGTCGCCGCTCGAGGGCGGGGGGGAGGCGGCGCGCACCACCGTCTCCGCGTTGAAGTCCTCTTCCTTCACCGCGCGGAGGCTGGAGGAAGACAGCCGCGAGCTGGCCTTGCGCCAGTACTGGCGCGGCGGCAGCGGCTCCACCTGCGGGCTCGGCACCACCCGCGGCCAGAAGTCGCACTCCAGCAGCCCCAGCTTCTTCACCAGCTCCTGCCGCTCCTCGTAGAGGCGGGCCGCCTCCGCCACCTCCCCCAGCTCCTCCAGCGCCTCCGCGTAGCGCTGCAGCGTGGGGATCTGGTTGCTCACGTTGCCCACCGCCCGCAGCCGCGTGAGCGCCTCCTCCCCCAACGCCCGCACCTGCTCCACCGCCCCACCGGAGAGCGCGTGCAGGTGGGCCAGGCCCATGAGGCACAGCGGCGCCGCCTGCTCGTCGGACGCCTCGGCGTTGGCCAGCTCCAGCCCCTTCTCATAGGCGGCCCTGGCCTCCACCGAGCGGCCCGCCACGAACTCCACGTCCCCCAGGTACGCGTACGCCAGGGACATGCCGTAGGAGGTGCCCTGCTGCTTCGCCAGGCCCAGGGCGTGGACGAGCAGGTGCCGCGCCCGATCCAGCCGGCCGAGGTGGAACTGGTGCCGGCCCGCATAGAAGGAGCCCATGCACAGGTACAGCCCGGTGATGCCCTGGGCCTCGGTGAAGGCGAGCAGCTCCGCGCTGCGCTGCACCCCCTCGTCCCAGCGGAACTCCGCCTCGGCGATGACGGAGTAGTAGAAGGTGGAGGCCGCCATCCGCACCGGGTTGCCCAGCCGCAGGGCGATGCGCGCCGCCGAGGCGGCATACTCGCGGGCCTTCTTGAACTCGCCGCAGTACGCCAGGGCCAGCGCGAGGATGCCCTCCGAGTGCGTCTGCTCCACGTGCTCGCCCGCCTCCGCCGACTGCGCCGCCGCCTCGGTGAGCATGGAGATGGCGGGCCCGAACCGCCCGGAGCCACACAGCGCCCGGCCCATGATGCTCAGCGGGGCGTACAGGTAGGAGCGCAGGTGCGGCTCCGTGGCCCCGTCCAGGCACCGCTCGCTGTACTTCAGCGCCTGGGTGAAGGTGCCCTGGGCGTAGTACGCGCGGGCCCAGGAGCTGTTCAGCGCCAGCTGCTGCTCCGGGCTGGGGTGCTCGAGCATCGCCTCGCCCAGCTCCAGGTACCGGAGCATCTCCACCGCGCTGCCCAGCAGACAGCCGATGCGCACCAGCCCGTACAGGGAGCGCACCAAAATCTCATCCCGCTCCGCCGAGCCGGGCTGGGAGCTGGCCACCGTGAACGCCTTGCGCAGGTGCTGGCCCGCGCCGATGGGATCCAACAGCCGATCCGCCTCCAGGCCGGCCTCCAGGTACGCGCTGGCGGCCCGCAGCGGCTGGCCCGCCTGCTCCCAGTGGTAGGCCAGCGTCCCCGGGGGCGCGCCCCGCTCGCGCAGCCGCTCGCCGATGCGCAGGTGGGTGTCCGCCACGTCCTCCCGCCGCGCGTCCCCCGCCAGCCGCTCACGCAGCACGTCATGCGCGAAGGCGCACCGGTCCCCGGTGACGACGCACAGCTGCTGCTCCTCCGCGGCGGTGATGGCGATCCGCACCTCGAGCGGGGAGAACAACCCCAGCGCCTCCAGATCCGAGAGCCGGAAGCGCCGATCGAAGAGCGCCGCCACCCGGAGCACGCGCAGCACCGACTCCTCCAGCCGCTCCAGCGCCCGGCCCACCACGGTGGAGACGGAGTCCGGCGGCCGGTACTCGCCGCGCAGGCGGTCCGACAGGCGGACGCGGCCATCCTGCTCCCGCGCCAGGTACCCGCCGAGCTGGAGATCCCGGATGATCTGCGCGCTCACCAGCGGGTTGCCGCTGGCCAGGAAGGGCACCGACTGGACCAGCGCCTTCACCACGGAGGGCGCGGCCCCGCCGGCCAGCGTGGCCAGCAGCTGATCGTTCTCCTCCTGCTGGAGCGCCTCCAGGGTGAGCATGTTCAGCGCGCCGGTGGCCGCCAGACGCGGAGGGGGCCGGGTGGTGCACAGCAGCAGCACGCCCGAGGGAGGCGAGGCGGTGAGCCGCGCGAGCACGGCCAGGGTGCCCTCGTCCGCCCCGTGCACGTCCTCCAGCACCAGCGCCAGCGGCCGCACGGAGCCGATGGCGGTGAGCAGGTGCTCCAGCGCCTTGCCCACGCGCTCGGCGCCCAGGCCCTGGACGATGACGCCCTCGTTGCCGCGCTCGGCGCCCTCCGGCAGCAGGCGGCTCAGCTCCGGCACCAGCCGCCGCAGCTCCTGGGCCTCGTCCGCCAGCACCTGGCCCGCCACGTGGCGCACGCGGTGGCCGGGCTCGCTGCGGATGCCCATCAGCACCTCCACCATCTGCCCCAGCGCCTCGCGCAGCGGCGAGTAGGGCACCAGCTCGCCCAGCTGCCGGCAGCGCCCGTAGCCCACCAGCACCCGCGCCGTCACCTCCGGGGCCAGCAGCACCTCGGAGATGAGGCGGCTCTTGCCCATGCCCGCCTCGCCCACCAGCATGAGCGCGCGGCCCTGGCGGTCCGCCACCGCGTCCACCGCCTCGCGCAGCAGCGCCACCTCGCGCGCGCGGCCCACGAAGGGCGCGTCATCCGAGGACACCAGCTCGGGCGGCAGCAAGGGCAGCACCCCGTCGCTGACGTTGCCCTGCAACAAGTCGAAGTAGAGCCCCTTGAGCCGGGTGGCCAGCCGGCCCGCCCCGCTGAAGCGCTGCGCCAGGTCCGGCTCGAGCAGGGAGCGCACCAGCGCCACCACCGGCTCGGGCACCAGGGGCGCCGCCTGCTCCAGCGGCGTCATCTTCCCCGCGCGCTTGAGCGAGCCCAGCGCCGCGTACGAGGCGTTGTTGGGGAACGGGAGGATGCAGGAGAGCATCTCGTAGAGCAGCGTCCCCAGCGAGTACAGGTCCGCCTTCTCGCTGAAGCGATCCACCGCCCCGAAGAAGCACTCGGGGGCCATGTACGCCAGCGTCCCGGCGACGGGGCCTCCCTCGTGGGTGCGGAAGCCGTTGGACAGCCGCGCCAGGCCGAAGTCCAGCACCTTCACCTTCGGCTCCACCGGATCCGTGATGATGATGTTGGCCGGCTTCAGGTCCAGGTGGAGGATCTTCGACTCGTGGCAGTAGGCGAGCGCCTCGGCGATGCGGCGCGTGAGCTGGAGCGCCTCGAGCACCTCCAGCGGCCCCTTCTCCTGGAGGTAGTGGCCCAGCACCGCGCCCTCCACCATCTCCATCACCAGGTACAGCCGCCCATCCTCCAGGAAGCCGTACCCGAGCACCTCCACCAGCGAGGGGTGGCGCAGGCGCGCCAGCGCTTCGATCTCGTTCTGCTGCCAGACGAGCTGCTGCGCGGTGATGGACTTCGCCGAGTGCTTGCTGATCTTGATCGCGACGAGCCGCTGCCCCGCATCCCGCGCGCGGTACACCACGCCGAACCCGCCCGAGCTCAGCATGTCCTCGATGACGTACGCCCCCACCTGTGTCCCCGGGGCCAGAGCGCCGGGCACACTCTTCACAGGGGCTTTCTCCGGAGGAAGTTCGGCCATCGTCTTGAAAGCCCCAAGCATGCCAGCTTGGGGAGGGTGACGCTAATGCTAGGAGGGGACCCTCCAGGGTGGGGGGTATGCGTGACCCAACCTGCGACGTCCCCAGGCCTGGATCCTGGCTGGGAGGAGGCCTGCTCTTTCGTTGCCAGCCCGGAGAGCCCGGCCTAATTTCCGGGGCCCCCATCGGCACAGCCCCTTGGGGCCAGACAGGTGCATGGCGAGCCGCCTGCCCTGGGCACAGCCCGTAACCCCAACCAGGAGAGCCCACATGGCAGCCAACATGCCGCTCGAGGAGATCGGCCGGGAGGTCCGGAACATCATCGCCGACGCGCTCAAGCGCCCGGTGGAGCAGGTGCCCCTCACCGCCAGCCTGGAGAGCGGGCTGGGGATCGACTCGCTGGCGATGATCGAGATCAACATCGCGCTGGAGGAGCGCTTCCGCTTCGCGATGCCGGACATGGCCTCGCCCGCGGAGGCGAACCTGAAGACGGTGGAGGATCTGAGCCGCTTCGTGGCGCAGCAGCTCGCCCACCAGAAGGGGAGGCTCGTATGACGGCGCTGAACCTGGAGCTGCGGCACCCGGACGAGCGCGTCGCCGCCCAGCGCACCCCGGAGGAGCAGCGGGCGCACGAGGCGCGGGAGGTGGCGCAGCACTACGAGCACAACCCGGAGATCTTCAGCCTGGTGCTGGACAAGCGGCTGGCGTACTCGACGGGCGTGTTCCTGTCGCCGGACGAGGATCTGGAGACGGCGCAGGCGCGGAAGTTCGCGCGGGTGGCGGCCAAGCTGAACATCCAGCCCGGGGAGAAGGTGCTGGACGTGGGGTGCGGCTGGGGCAGCCTGCTCTTGTACCTGGCGCAGCACACGGAGGGGCAGTTCCACGGCATCACCCTGAGCAGCAAGCAGCGCGAGGTGGCGCTCCAGCGCGCGAGGGACTGGGGCGTGGCGGAGCGGGTGCGGGTGGACCTGACGCACGTGGAGCAGCTGAACCCGGCGCCGGAGAGCTACGACGTGGTGCTCTTCTCCGGGAGCATCGTCCACATGCACAACCGGGAGGTGATCCACCAGCTGGTGGGGCGCACGCTGAAGCCGGGCGGGCGGCTGTTCATCTCGGACTGCTACTTCCCGGCGGAGATGCGGGGGGACCGTGACAGCAGCGCCACGCGTTACATCTTCGTCACGGCGCTGGGCTACTGCCGGCTGCTGAGCCTCTCGGAGGAGCTGAACCTCATCGAGCGCGCGGGGCTGGATCTGCTGCACGTGGAGGACCTCACGAGCTCGTACGTGCACACGCTGGGGCACTGGATCGACAACGTGCGCAGGAACCGGGAGCGCATCGAGGCGATGGCGCCGGGCTTCTCCAAGGTGCTGCAGGGCTACATGACGGTGGCGAAGCTGTCCTTCGCGAAGCGCACGGCGCTGGAGTACATGATCCTGGCCACCAAGGGCGCGCCCAAGGTGCACGTGGCGGGCTGGCCCATCCCCGGGAACGCGAGGTGAGTCCGCCGAGGACGCTGGCGGGGCTGCTGCGCGCGCGGGCGCAGGCGCACGGGGAGCGGCTCGCCATCCGCTACAAGGAGGGGGAGGAGTGGCTGCCCCGCACCTGGGGCGAGACGTGGGAGGAGGCGCGCGCGGTGGCCGCGGCGCTCCACGCCCGAGGGGTGCGCCCCGGAGACGGGGTGCTGCTGCTGGTGCCCGAGGTGCGCCCCGCGGTGAGCGCGCTGTTCGGCGTGTGGGCGCTGGGCGCGGTGCCGAGCATCCTGGGCGTGCCGTACCGGCTGGCGGATCTGGACGCGTACCTGGAGCAGCTTCGGAGCACGGCGAAGAAGCTGGACGCGAAGGCGCTGGTGCTCTCGGGCATGCTCGCGGGCATGGCGGGGGACGGCGGTGGCGAGGGGCCCTCGCTGATCATCGCCGACACGCTGGTGGAGGAGGGCCGAGCGTTGTCGCTCCAGCCCGAGCCGGACGCAGCCCCGGGCCCGTGCCTGGTGCAGCTCACCAGCGGCAGCACGAGCCACCCGCGCGGCGTGGTGCTCTCGCACGAGAAGGTGATGCTGCACATGGAGAGCATGAGCCGGGCGCTGCCCTCCCCGGCGCACGCGGTGGCGGTCTCCTGGCTGCCGCTGCACCATGACATGGGGCTGCTGGGCGGGCTGCTGTTCCCGTTCTTCAATGACTTCCCGGCGCACATGCTCTCGCCGCTGGACTTCCGGCAGCGGCCGTTCTGCTGGCTGGAGGCGATGAGCCAGTTCCGGGGGACGATCTGCGCGGCGCCGCCTTCGGCGTATGCCATCTGCATGGGGTTGGCGAACCGGGCGCGCGAGGCGGGGTTGGACTTGAGCGCGTGGGAGGTGGCGATGATCGGGGCGGAGCCGATCTCGCCGGAGCTGTTGCGCCGCTTCTCGGATCGGTTCGCGCCGTGCGGGTTCCGGGCGGAGGCCTTCTTCCCGGTGTACGGGCTGGCCGAGGCGACGGTGGCGGTGACGTTCCCGGAGAAGCTGGCGCCCACGGTGGTGGATCGGGTGGATCGCGCGGTGCTGGAGCGCGAGGGCCGCGCGGTGCCATGCGCGGAGGGACTGGGCTCGCTGGAGCTGACGGGGGTGGGGCGGACCATCCCGCACACGGAGCTGCGGCTGGTGGATGAGCAGGGCCAGGCGGTGCCGGAGCGGACGCAGGGAGAGCTCCTGGTGCGCGCGGCGACGCTGATGGACGGCTACTACCGGGAGCCGGAGCTGACGGCCTCGGCGGTGCAGGAGGGCTGGCTGCGCACGGGGGATCTCGGCTACCAGGCGAACGGGACGCTCTTCATCACGGGGCGGAAGAAGGAGCTCATCATCAAGGGTGGGCACAACCTGATCCCGTCGATCCTCGAGGAGCTCGCCTCGGAGGTGGAGGGGGTACGGGCCGGGTGCGTGGCGGCGGTGGGGGTGCGCTCCGAGCAGCGGCAGACGGAGCTGGCATACGTGCTGGCGGAGACGAAGCTGGAGCCGGAGGCGCAGGGAGCGCTGGGCGAGCGCATCCGCGAGCGGCTGCGCGCGCACGGCATCACGATCGACCACGTGCTGCTGGTGGCGCCGGGCACGCTGCCAAAGACGACGAGCGGGAAGCTGAAGCGCAAGGCCCTCTCCGACGCCATCGCCGCAGGCCAGCTCACCGGCACGCTGGCCTGAGCGCCTCATCACGGGAGGCCCGCCTCGTCACTCGAGGTGGGCGACCTGGAACTCGAAGCCCTTGGCCTTCATCTCCACGAGGAGCGCGCGCTCCAGATCGAACGGATGATCTCCCGCCACAGTCCGTGCACTGAGCTTGAGCGGCTTGGAGGTGATGACGAGCTGGCTCCACTCCGACGCCTCTGGGCCCTTGCGACCCCGGTGCAGC
>JAFGNZ010000132.1 GCA_016926755.1 Myxococcaceae bacterium
ACCTGGTGGAAGGGGGGATCGCAGCCGGTCAAGCGGCGGTGCGGGACTACAATGTGAACCGCTACCACAAGGTCACCGACGAGTTCCATCCCAGCTGGGACCTGATGGGGATGACGGAGGACGTGCGCCTGTTCTTCGAGATGGGCCGTCGCCTGGCCGACTCGCATGAATGGCCCAACTGGCGAGAGGGCAACGAGTTCCGGCCGATCCGCGACGCCAGTCGCGGCGAGTGAGGCTGGGGGGCAGGGTCCCGAGCGCGGAACCCTCCTTCAAGCTCCCTGGCTCGGCCTGGGCCTCCGCTCAGAAGGTGGAGTACGCCGAGCCGTTGTAGAGGGACAGGTTGTAGCAGGTGCCGCCGCTGTCCCAGGCGATGTAGAAGCGGCCCCGGTGCGCGAGCACGTCGCCCCAGATCGCCCCCACCGAGGCATCCGGGATGCAGCTGAAGGTGGTCGGGGAGGACTCGCCGGACACCGTGTAACGAGCGACGAACGTCTTCCCTCCGTTGTCGAGCTCGTAGAACGTCACGTAGGCCGTGTCCTGGCTGCCGCTCCGCCAGGCGCTCAGGGTGCCGGAGCAGTTCCCCGAGCCGTCCGCGCTATGGGAGCAGGAGTAGGCCCCATAGGCGTAACCAGCGCTCGCCACCGAGCCGAAGCCCAGCGCAGCCAGGGACACCACGGGGGCCAGCTTCTTCATGAACCGCTTCATGGTCGTTCTCCTTCGGGTGCGCGGGCTTGCCGCCTCACCTGAATGCTTCGAATGGTGGATGGAACTGCTGCTGCGTCACCTGAGCCACCAGGAGCGCGACGTCCGTCTCCTGGCTTGAGACCTTCGGGCGAAGTTGCCTCCACCCGTCCAGCGCCTCCAAGTCACTACGGCAGAGCCTCGGGGCCCTCCGGCAGATCCAGCTGGTTCTTGTTGAGAGCAACGATGATGCGCCGCCTCACCTCCTCTGCCTCCTGGCGGGACTTCAGCAGCGCCATCTCACGCCGGATCTCCTGTGTGTCCTGCATCGTCAGCTTCCCCGTGGACAGCACCCGGTCCACCAGGCTGTTGGCGCGCGCCAGGGCCTGCTGCTGCTCCGGCTCGAGCGGCGCCGGTGGCGGCGGCGGCCCAGGCTCACGGGCAGAAGACTCGAGCGCCCCGGATTGCTGGAGCTGCGTCACCATCCGTGCGGCGATGGCGTCGAGATCTTCCGGACGCAGCCGGGCCTCCCCGGACTGCAGGGTGGGTGGAATGCCCGCGGCCACCGCGCGCCCACTGCTCGGCGCGGGAGCCGGCGGCCGGGCCATCACGGCCTTGCGCAGGGCCTGGAGCTCCTCGGCCATCTGGTCGAAGCGCTTCTCCTGGGCCTCCTGCCCGTGGCTCACGGCGAGGTAGCTCCCCGCACCGCTGCCCACGGCCAGCGCCAGGCCCAGCATCCATCCTCGGAGGGAAGAGGCGGACATGGCGTCAGCTCAGAAGGTGGAGTACTGCGAGCTGTTGGCCAGGTAGAGGTACGTGCAGGTGCCGCTCGAGTCCCACGAGATGCTGAAGTAGCCCTCGTGCGCCAGCGCCTTGCTCCAGAGCGCCCCGGTGGCCGCGTCCGGGATGCAGCCCGCGGTGACCAGCTCACCCAAGGGGTTCGTGAACGCGCCGTAGAAGCTCTTGAAACCGCCATCGTTCTTGTAGAAGTAGGCCTGGGTGCTGGCGCCCGAGTCGTTCCGGAATCCGAGGAAGGTGCCGTTGCAGCTGCCCGAGCCATCAGGGCTCTTGGAGCAGTACGCCATCTGGTAGGTCGCGCCGGCATGGGCCAGCGAGGCCCCACCCAGCACGGCCACCGCCAGCACCGGAACCATCTTCTTCGCGAAACGGGTCATGGGGGGTCTTCCTTGACAGAGTGGACAAAGCTGATTCTCATGTAAAGCTAGATTGAGAAGAAAATTAACCAATTCCGATAAAAATTGGAATCGTGGAAATCCCCAAGCCTGTGCTTTTTCAGCGCGATTGCGTTCCGGGCCCCTGGAAGCCTGGCGTGGCCCTGGGGGCCTTCCGGCGCCGTTGAAGTCCACGCCGCGCACGGGCCGGCAGACCAGCTCCGTCACGTACGGCTTGCGGCGCAGAGGCTCTGCTTGGAGGCGGCGGGAATCGAAGTCGCAGCTCACACTTCCTCGTCGGGCAAGAGCGTGCGGAGCAGTTCGTCGTCGGGACCGAGTGGGCGCCAGCCGGGCGGCGGCGGCCTGGCAAGGAGCGCAGCCATGACCTGCCTGGCGCGCTCCTGGTGGGCTTCTGGGGTGTAGCCAATCCAGCGGGCGAGTGCCTTGGCGACCGCGAAACGGGCCCTAAGTAGGTCCGAAGAAGTTCTTGCACACCAGAGCCAGCATGGCCACCTGTAGCGAGGAGTCGCCGCGCAAGGTGGGGATATGAGGCATCCGGGGTGGTCGCACGCCGAGCGGGAGCAAGGGCGGCGTGCCATGCAGCGCACGAACGATGCGCGACAGGCGCGTCGTCTCCTGGCCCTCTTACAGTTGATGGAGGGGCAGAGCTGGCGACGCAGCCTTTCGTCGTGCGGCCGGCCGCACGTTCAGTCGGTGCGTCGCCCGCTGCGCCACTGGGTGGCATACGGCAGCACGAACAAGTACAGACCGGTGAACAGGAGCAAGGCGAGCGGGAGCAGCGCCAAGAGGCCCACCCAGACGGCACGCTCCTCCTTTCCCAAGGCGACGATGTTGACGATGACGGCCACCGTAAAGGCAATGGACAGCCAGCGGTGGGTCTGCCGAACCCATTTGTTCCAGTTCAAGGGGACCTCCTCTGAAGGCGAGCCCGAAGCGGATCGGGCACACCTACGTAACCGCCTTCGGCGAGAGCGTCCTGCTCGCTGAGCGTGACGAAGTGCAGCGGGGAGCCGAGGCGCACGAAGCCGTCGACGCTCGCTTGCACGCGGAGGACGTGGGCCACGCCGGCGGAGAGCATGGACGACGCGACCAGGCCGGTGGTCACCCAGCAGGCCACGAGCCTCGATCGGCTCATGGGATCCTCGCGAGCAGGTCGACGAGCTTCCCGCCCATCATCTTCCAGCCGTAGCGCGCGCCACCAAAGTTCTGCTTCTGGTCCGGCTTGAAGCCCGACTGCACGAGGGACAGGCGGGTGCCCGACGCCGTGGGCGTGAGCGTGAAGGTCACGACGGTGTCAAGCGCCATGTCGCCGACGACCCACGTGTAGCTGAGCTTCCTAGGCGCTTCGATCTCGAGGATCCGGCAGTTCACGATGCCGTCCCACCCGGGGTACGGCTGCGTCTTGAACGTGAACGCGGCCCCCGGCTTGAGCTTGAGCTCGACGACGGGCAGGAGCCACTCGGTGAGCAGCACGGGGTCGGTGAGCGCGCGCCACACCTTCTCCGGCGAATGATGCAAATCGAATTCGAATGAAATGGATTCGGTTTGCGATGGGGCGGTCTTGTCGATGGGGTTCATTCGTCCATTTTCTCCAGCAGTTCTTCAAGGCGATCGACGTGCTCCGTCCAGAACGCGCGGTAGTGCGCGATCCAGTCGATGAGCGGCTTCATCCCGCGCGGCTCCACCCGGTAGTAGACACAGCGCCCTTCGCGCCGGCCGCTCACCAGGCCGGCGTCTTTCAAAGTGGCGAGGTGCTGCGAGACCGCCGGCTGCGAGATGTCGAAGCGCGCCGTGAGGTCCTTCACCGCCGCTTCGCCACGCGTGAGCGACTCGAAGATCGCCCGGCGGCTGGGGTCCGCCAGCGCCTGGAAGATCTTGTCTTCGGCCACGACCGCGCTCTGCATGCACAATGCATAAGCCGATACTTATTGATTGTCAAGCGCGCGGATCGGGCCGCCCGGGATCGTGGGTAGCCAATTCAAGCGCCGACGTCCCGGGCCAGGACGAGGGCGCGGCCGCGGCAGATCAGGTTGCCGGCGGCGTCGATACACGTGGTGGCCAGATCGACCAGATGCTTGTCCGGCCGAAGGCGGGTGATCTCGACGCGCGCGGTGAGCATCTCGCCGACCGGCGCCAGCCGCTCGAATTGCAGGTCCTGCTTGAGGTAGTTGGTGCCGAAACCCGGCAGTTCGACACCGAGCAGATAGGAGAAGAGAGCGGCGATCAACGGCTCGGGCACTCCCGTGAGCGCAGCACCGCCCGTTGCGGCGAGAGTCTGGAAACGCCGCAGGTCCTCGGCGGAGAAGCTGCGACGGATCTCGGCATGCTCGCCGACCCGCATGCCCTGATAGGTCGCTGCATCGCTCATGGCAGGGCGACCTCCGTCTCTCCGTCCAGCACGACCGCACCATCGGAGATGCGACTCACCTGCGTCTTGAATTTCCGCCGGCCGGGGCCAGCCGACAACTCGGTCAGCGCGAAGCGCAGCGGTTCTTCCGCATAGGTCGGGTTGGGGAACATCAGGCTCTGGCTGAGCTGCCGGGCGCCGGGATGCTGCTTCTGCACCAGCCCCCAGATCACCGTGTAAAGCAGCATCCCATGGCTGACGGTGCGGCCGAAGCGGGTGCGGGCGGAGAAGACCGGATCCACATGGATCGGGTTGTTATCGCCGCTGATGGCGGCGAAGAGATCGAAATCGGCTTGGGCAAAGCTGTGATCGAAGGTGATGAGGGCCATGGTCAAACTCACAGCACGCTGCGGCGCAGGACCTGCTTCTGTATCTTGCCGGCTGCAGTCCGTGGGAAATCGCTGACGATGTCGACGTATCTCGGCACCTTATAGGCTGCGAGATTCTGCCGGCAGAAGGCGCGCAACGCCTCGGCATCGATGCTTTTGCCCGGCTGCGGCAGGATGAAGGCGCGGCCGACCTCGCCCCATTTCTCGTCCGGCACGCCGATCACGGCGCATTCCAGCACGCCGGGGTATTTGTAGATGACGATCTCGACTTCCGCCGGATACACATTTTCGCCGCCGGAGATGTACATGTCCTTGATGCGGTCGACGATGTAGTAATAGCCGTCGGCGTCGCGCCGGGCGACATCGCCGGTGCGCAGCCAGCCATCCCTGGTGAAGGCCGCCTGCGTGGCCGCCTCGTTGTTCCAGTAGCCGGGCGTGACGCCGGGGCCGCGGATCTGCAATTCGCCGGCGACGTCGTCGGGCAGGGGGCGGTCATTGGTGTCGACAACGCGCACTTCCGCCAGGATCTGCGGCTTGCCCACCGAGCCGATCTTGGCTTCGGCATGGGCCGTATCCATCAGGAAGACGGTCGGGCCGGTCTCGGTCATGCCCATGCCGTTGCAGACTTTCACGCCACGTTTGGCGAAGAGCGAAATCAGCGTGACTGGCAGCGGCGCGCCGCCGCAGCCCCAGGACCGCACCTTCGACAGGTCCGCCGTCGCAAAATCCTTGTGCAGGCTGAGCGCCTGATAGATCGCCGGCACGCCAAAGAAGGCGGTGCAGTCGCCGTTCTGCAGGGCAGCCATCACCGGATCGATCTCGAATTTGTTCAAGATCCGCACAACACCGCCATGGATCAGCACCGGCAGGGTATGCAGATTGATGCCGCCGGTATGGAACAGCGGCAGGAAGTTCAGGGTCGCGTCTGTTGAGGTGAGATCGATTGCCTGGCCGATATTGATGGCATTGGCATAAGCCATGCCGGGCGTCTGGATGACCGCCTTCGGCTTGCCGGTGGTGCCGGAGGTATAGAGCATGTACCAGACACGATCCGGCGACCACGCGGTGTCGAACTCGCCCGGCGCCGTTTCGGCCACCGCCTGCTCGTAGGCCGTATAGGGCAGAAGCGGAAGATTGCAGAGGCGCCCCAGCTCGCCGGCAACAGCGGCATTCTCGGCATCGTGGATCAGCAGCTTCGGCGCGGCATCCTGCAGCACTGGGGCGAGCTCGGGCGCCGGCTGGCGCCAGTTCAGCGGCACCAGGATGACGCCGCTCTTGCCGCAGGCGAACAGGACCTCGAAGAAGACCGTGCTGTTCAGGCACAGAATGGCGATGCGATCACCGGCCGCGATGCCCCTCGCGCCGAGCCATGTGGCAAACCGAGCCGCCCGGTCGTTCAATTGGCGATAGCTGAGCTGCCGGCCGCTCTCCAGCTCAACGAATGCGGGGTGCTCCGGCGTCAACTCGGCGCGCCGCGCCGCGATATCAAAAACCATCCGCATGGTCGATCCTCCCTATGTCCACGCCTGGGGCTGAATGGGCGGGAGACCCTATCCGGTCGGGCTCCGCGGGTCGATCCACCTTCCCGCGCTGTCGCAGAGGGAGCTCGCGGAAGACGATGTCCTGCTCGTAGCCGAGCTTGGAAGCGGCGGCAATCGAACCCGCATCTCAGCGCGCGGTGATCATGGCTGGGAGTTCGCCGGTGGGCCGCAGCGTGAGGAGTGGCTCGGGCGTCGGCGTGTAGCCAGCCACCATCCGCGGACGGTAGCGCTGGGCGAGCGTCGCCAGGATCAGCGTGCCCTCCATCAGCGCGAAGTTGTTGCCGATACACTGACGCGGACCGCCGAGGAACGGGAAGTACGCGTATCTCGGCCTCGCGGCGACCTTGTCGGGCGTGAAGCGGTCCGGGTCAAACCGCTCGGGGTCCGGCCAGTACTCCGGCAGGCGCTGCGTGACGTAGGGGCTCATGTCCAGCGAAGAGCCGCCGAGCACCTGGTAGCCGCAGACCGTGTCGTCCTCCAACACCTTGCGGCTCAGGACGTAGATAGGCGGGTAGAGGCGCAGCGACTCCTCCAGCACTCTGCGCGTGTACACGAGCCGGGGGACATCGTCCGCCGTGGGCAGCCGGCCTCCGAGCACGGAAGCCAGCTCCTCGTGGAGCATTCGCTCGGGGCCCGGGTTCTGTTCGAGCAGCGTCCAGGCCCACGAGAGCGCGGTGGCCGTGGTCTCATGGCCCGCGAGCATCATCGTCAGCACCTCGCCCTGAAGGTGCGCATCATCCATCCGCGCGCCCGTCTCTTCGTCTCGCGCGAGCATGAACATGGAGAGCAGGTCCCCCTGGTCCTCCAGGCGCTTGCGGCGCTCCGCGATGATCCGAGCCACCACCTCCCGCAGCGTGTGGCTCGCTCGGCGGAAGGCTCGATCATAGGCGGTGGGGAGCACCGGAGGGAGGAGCCGCAGCGATCGAAACCGCTCGACCGCCTGTTCGCTGAGGACGTTGAAGGCCGCTGACACGGCCTGGACCTCCGCGCGCACGTCCGTCCCGAACAGCGCCTCGCCGACGATGCGCAGGGTGAGCGCCATCATGTCCCGCACCACATGGCGCGGCGCCCCCGAGCGCTGAGCCTCACCCCAATGCTCCGAGAGCTCGGCCGTCGCTCGCACCATCTGCTCCGCCATCACCGAGAGGCGCGCGCGGTGAAAGGCCGGCTGCGCGAGCCTGCGCTGCTTGAGCCACGTCTCGCCCTGGCTCGTGAGCAGGCCATCGCCGACGATGCGGCGGGCCATCGAATAGCTGAAGTGATCCTTCGTGTAGTTCTTCACGTGGTCCTGCAGCACGTGCTTGAGCCCCTCTGGGTGCGTCACCAGGTAGGCGCGCCCTGGGCCGAAGCGGTACTGCGCCACGGGCCCGTGCGCCGCCGCGGTCCGCAGGAGCCAGCCCAGGACATCCTTTCGGACGTCGCGAAGGACTCCGATGATGGGGAGCCCTCGAGGGCCGGTGGCAATCCGAGGCGCAGCGGGCGGTGGAGGTGGGGAATCCATGTGAAGACTCCAGGGCTGGCGGCTTCTTGGGGGCTCGCTCGGGGGAGGGTGAGTCCACGCCGGGAGTCGGTCCGGGCGAGCTCGCCCGAGCATAGCGCCAACGGTTGGGTCAGGCAGCCTGCACCTCCCAGCCCGCTGAATCCGTCGAGGGCGCTTCGGTCAAGGTCGGTCTGCTTGCCCGCGGTCGCGAAACCGCGCTTTGGTTCCTCGTGGAGGCCTCATGAGTCCACGCTCGGAACGGTCGGTCCTTACCCTCGGAAGCGAACGCTCCTGGATGGTCGTCGTCTTCGCCCTGCTCACCGGGTGCGGCATCCGCCCCGCAGAGCTGTCTTTGGGCGGTGGCTCCTTCGCTGTCGGCTCCCGCGCCGAGCTGGGCCCGGTGGCGCGCTGCCCTGGACCGCAGCGAGAGGGGATTCCCTGTGCGGAGGAGCATCTGGAGCTGGTCTCGGCGACCGTGGACGATCCGACCGTCTTCGAGCTGCTGCCGCAAAGCGAGTGGCGAGGGCCTACCCGGCTGGCCTTTCGGGTGCTTCGGGAGGGGACTACGCAGCTGGAGGTCGTGGTCCGTAGAGCGGACGGGCGAGAGGAGCGCCTGAGCGCGGAGCTGGTGGCGCGAGTCGCGAAGGAGGTGCTCGTGGGGCCGTCCTGCTCGCTGGGGGCGTCGCCGAAGCCGCTGTACTTGCCGCCCGCGTTCGAGACCCGCGTCGATGTCGACTTTTTCGATGACGGGTCCATTCCACTTCGGGGCCTGGATTTCATGCCGGTCGACTTCGGGGCGCTCGAGGTGCTCGGGATCGACCCCAACTCGTCCGGTGGGGCGCGGGTCACTCTCCGCACGCCGGCTGAAGCGACTTCCACGGCGATCACCTCCCCGGTCGATCCCACCTTTGTGGAACAGGTGGAGGTCTACGACTTCGCGCAGGTGAATGGCCTGGCGCTCGAGGGCCCCGCGGCGATTCGGGTGGGCTCCTACGATCCGGTCCATGTCCTCTCGTCCATCGACGGTACTCGCGCATGTCAGGAGGGGACTCGGCCTTGGGAGCACGAAGTCACCATCGTCACGCCGACCCTCTGCAGCTTGTCGGCGGATGGTGCCGAGTCGCAGGGGACCCGGTCGTTCAAGTTCTACGTCTACGGGCTGGCCCCAGGTACCTGCCGGATCTCCGCGACGCTCTCGGGCACGAGCCTCTCCGGGAACGTGGAGCTGCCGATCGAAGCGAGATAGGGAATTGACGCGCCTCGTCTTGAAGCGCTCGGGACATTTCCGCTACATGCGACTTCCTCGCGTTCTCTCAAATTCCGAGAGAGCGCCTGGGCCGGGAGGGGTCGTATGCGCAAGATTCTGGGAGCAGTTGCGGCAGTGGTGCTGTTCGCCTGTGGGAGCCCCAGCGGTACGCCCGAGGGGCGCACGGAGGCGGGCGCGGTGCAGCCCTCGGAGGGGCTGAAGCTCGCGGTGGAGCCCGGCGTCACCCAGGGCACCTTCCGCGAGGTGGTGTTCTCCTCGCGCGAGGTGGAGCCGGGCGTGTACCGCATCGAGGTGCGCTTCAACGGGATGACGCTCACCGGCCTGATGGACGCGGAGAACGGCGTGTCCGCGCTGGACGGCTTCGCGGAGGCCAACGGCCAGGACACGCAGATGACGGACGCGGACCGCGAGGTGGCCGCCGCGCTGTACGCCGCGCTCAACGCGGAGCTGCCCGCCAGTGATGCGGCCACGCCCGAGGCGAAGTACCTGCGGCGCGCGGTGGGCCTGTGGGCGCAGCACCCGAACACGGTGGAGATGCAGCGCACGGTGATGGGGGAGCAGGGCCGCGGCTACACCATGCTGTGCAGCTACGCGAAGTGCAACGGCAAGTGGACCGGCAGCTGCGGGGGTGTGTACAACTGGTACTCGTACGCCAAGCATGACTGCAACAAGGGCGGCTTCGACTACGCGGGCAACCAGCAGATCGCCCAGCTCGGCGACCATGGCACGTGCAGCGGGGACGAGTACTACCTGAGCAACGGCACGTGGCTGTGCGGCGAGCCGGACCACTGGAGCCGCCCGAAGGTGATGGGCATCTGCTTCGGGCGCTGCGGCGGTAGCTGCGGTGGCGACACCCAGTACACGCTGGACGCCACCAACCATGACGGGTGCGTGCGCAACGGCCACATGCTCGCCAGCGGCTACTGCGATGATCAGTTCGTGTCCGCCAGCGACGACGAGCTGTTCGCCCCCAACTGCTACTGAGCGCCATGGCCCGCTCTCCACGCGAGGAGGGCGCGATGAGGCCGGCGAGGGCCTGGGGGTTCCTCCTCCTGGCGCTCGCCGCGCTCGCCTGCCCTTCGTCCGAGACGAGGAAGACGGATGCGGCGCAGGCCTCCGTGCGGGCCTTCTTCTCCGCCCTGCCCGCCGGGGACTGCGCCGTGCTCGGGCCGATGCTGGCCACGGGCGGGAGCGCCCGGCCGTGCGAGGAGACGGTGAGGGAGCTGCTCACGCACAGCCTCGAGCTGGTGGAGATCCTCGAGGCGAAGGTGGACGGGCGGGACCCCGAGGTGGTGCTCGTGCGGGCGAAGGTGGCCCAGGGCGGGGCGGTGCGGGAGGCGCCGTTCCTCCTGCGCGCGGAGCGCCAGGCCGGAGTGTGGAAGCTAAGGCTGTGAGTCTGGAGTACGCTGCTCGGCGTTCCCCCGCATGAAAGTCTCAGCCCGTCTCGTCCTGCCGCTCGTCGGCGCAGTGGTGCTCGCCGTGGCGGTGCTCGGCGTCGCGCTGTGGCCCGCCGCGCCCGCCCCTCCGGCCCCGGTCGAGGTGCCAAGGCCTCCAGCGGTCTCCCTGGCCTCGGGGGCGACTGCTCCCCAGGCCACCCGGCCGCCTCCGCGCCCTCCCGCGCCCGCCACGGAGCCGGTGTCCTCCCCGCCCGCGCCTGCCCCCGAGGAGACCCCGCGGGCCACGGTGGTGCCGATCGGCCCCGAGGATGAGGTGCCCGAGCCGGAGTCAGACGAGCGGGTGCCGCAGCAGAATGACCCGATCCTGCCGGAGAAGCCCCAGACGGCGCGGTGGCGGCTGGGCAAGACGGAGCGCATCGCCTCGCTGCTGGTGCGGGACGTGGAGCGGATGGAGCGCGAGCGGGAGGCGGCGAGGACTCGCGGGGACGAGGGCGAGCAGCAGCGCCTGGACATCCTCCTCCGCCGCCACCAGGACCGGCTGGTGAAGATGCGCGAGGAGATCCAGCAGCTCTCCCTCCAGGCCGCGCACGAGCCGCCCGAGGAATGACGCCGCGCTCGCGCCCGGGCCCTGGAGGGGCATCGCGCCCCGATGGCCTCGCATCCTTTATATGCGGGGTGATGCTGGCCCTCTGCGCCGCGGGCTGCACGCCGACCGAGGAGCTGTCGGCGCCCGTGAGCGTGGCGCAGCGGGTGGTCAACGGCACGGAGGCGCCGACGGACGAGGCGGTGGTGGCGCTCGTGGCGCGGCGGACGCGGTGCTCGGGAGATCCGCTGACGCTGCTGTGCTCCGGTTCGCTCATCGCGCCGGACGTGGTGCTCACGGCGGCGCACTGCCTGGATGTCTTCGGGCCGGAGGGGCCGTACGAGCTCTTCCTGGGCGCGGAGCTGCTGCCGGAGCCCGTGGGGCGCTTCGTCCGTGTCTCCCGCGCGGTGCGGCACCCGGACTACGTGCCCGAGACCCATGCCTTCGACGTGGCGCTGCTGCGGCTCGCCGTCCCCGTGGACGTGGCACCGCTCCCACTGCCCGGGCCCGCGAGCCTCTCCCTGGCTCCGGGCACTCCCGCACGGGTGCTCGGCTATGGAGAGACGAAGGACGCCAGCGCGCCAGCGGGCCGTCGGCGCCAGGGGATGCTCACGGTGCAGGAGGTGGCCGAGAGTGGCTTCCTCGCCGGCCCGGCGCCGGGGATGAGCTGCGTGGGAGACAGCGGCGGACCGGTGCTGGTGAGCGACGGCACGCGCGAGGTGCTCGCTGGCATCACCGCGAGCGGGGACGTGGCCTGCCGCAGGGAGGCCTTCAACGTGCGCGTGGACGTGCTCCGGGACACGTTCCTCCAGCCGTTCCTCTCCGAGCCTCCCGCCTCCCCGGGCCCCACGCTGGCTCCCGAGGCGCTCTGCCGGGAGGCGTGCGCGCAGGACGCGGACTGCCCCTCGGGCCTCACGTGCGTCTCGCTCGAAGGCGAGCCGGGCCGCTGTCTCCTCCCGGCGCTCCAGGAGGGAGACTATGGCGCGCCGTGCGCGGACGACGCCGCCTGTGGCGCGGGCGGGCTGTGCGCGCGGCTCGAGCCCGAGGGTGATGGGGCGTGTCGCTGCTTCACGCCTTGCGACAGTCCGCCACCGCTGGAGGAGGGGGGCTGTGCGAGCGCTCCGGGGCCAGCCCTGCTCGGGCTGCTCGCGCTGGTGGGCTGGGGGCCGCGGCCCCGCCGGCGGGCACGCGCTACCGTAGGTTCTTCCGGCCCGGCTTCGAGAGCTTCTTGCTCGCCTTGAGCGGCGGCACATCCCCGCGGCCGGTGGTGTGCTTGCGCGTGCCCTCCTTGCGGTAGGCGACAGCGGCCTCCGCGGGGAGCGTCTTGCGGCGCAAGGTGCTGCTGCCCGTCTCGGGCAGGGGCAGCTTGCGGCTCTTCGCCGTCAACCCGCGCCCGGGTGGCCTGCGGGGGCTGACGCTGCGGTCCATGAAGCCCACATCCCCCAGACCCCTCAGCTTCTTGGCCTTGTGCGCGCTCAGCCCCCTGGCCGCGTCGATGTCCGTGGCCTTGAGGGCCAGCGTCGAGCCCTTCTTCTTGGCGCGCTTCGCGCGAAACGCTTGTGGTTTCTCTGGCATGCGACCTCCCAGTGACTGAGTTAGGGATGGCCCGGCGGAGGTGCCAGGGAGCAGCGGAGCGGGCAGGCCCTGGAGTCCATGTCTGGCTCGGGGAGCCTGTTCAGCCCGGGCGCGTGAGCGGCTCAACCGACGCGGGCCCGAGGCCTGCGGACCCGCGTGGCGCCGCAGGCCTTCGCGTGGCGGGCGAGCGCCTCATCCAGCGCCGCGTCATCGAGCTTCACGCCCTTCTCGCGCCACAGCGTGTCCACGCGCAGCACCCCGTCCTCCACGCGCGCCTCCAGCCGGCCTACCAGCCGACCCCGGTGCAGCAGGGGACAGACGTACCAGCCCCAGCGGCGCTGGGCGGCGGGCTTGTACACCTCCCACGTGTACTCGAAGCCGAACGCGAGCTTCACCAGCCCCCGGTCCCACAGCAGCGGATCCAGCGGCCCGAGGATGCGCATGCGCTCATCCGGCGCCGCCAGGGGACGCTCGCGGAAGCCAGCGGGGGCCAGGTAGCGCCGAGGCGAGCCGGGCAGGCTGAGCTCCTCCAGCAGCCCCTCGCGCACCAGCGCATCCGGGAGCTCCGAGGTCCGCACGTCGGAGAGGACGGACCAGTGCGGGCCGGCCGCCCGCGAGAGCAACCCCGCGGCCTCCACGCGCTCGAGCAGGGCCCAGCGCTCGAAGGGCCTGGAGCCGCCCGCCGCGGGCTCTCGGGGGAGCTCCGGCAGCGCGCGCTCGGGCACGTCGTAGCGCTTGCCGCCGGGGCCGCGGCCGCACACCACCACCTGGCAGCGGGTCCACAGCACCTCCAGCGCCATGGAGGTCGCCTTGCCGGTGCCCTTCCAGCCGCTCCAGTCCAGGGGCTTCACCGCGCCATGGTCGGTGAGCTCCGCGGCGGAGATGGGGCCTCGCGCGGCGACCTCCTCGAGCACCGCCTCCAGCACGCGCGGGGGCAGCCGCTCCAGGCGCGTGGCCAGGTGCCACCACGGCGTCTCCCGCGTGCGCTCGCGGTAGTACGGGAAGGCGTACGCGGGGAGGATGCAGCGCTCCTTGGCCCAGTGCTCGAAGGCGTGGCCCGGCATCAAGTGCCGGTACACGTCCCCGCGAGCGAGCCCGTCCACGCGGGCCAGGGCCACGAGATCCGCGTTGGTGCCGATGGCGTCCAGGGGATCGAGCTGGATGCAGCGCAGGGCCTTCAGCAGCGCGCGTGTGCCCTGGGCGCCGGGTGGGAAGCGGGGCGTGGCGAGGCCCAGGTGGCTGACGAGCCAGCTCCGGGCCTCATCGGGGGCCAGGGGGTTCGCGGGAGGAAGCAGGGCGCGAGGCATGGGTGGAGGCGCACCATACGCCAGGAGCGGGGGCGCCGTGCTGCAGGGGTGAGGTAGAACGCCGGCCATGAACCTGCGTCTCTCCCTGCTGTTGTGCCTGGGGGCAACGGCTTGCGCCACCGCTCCTGCTCCCTCGACTCCCACCGCCACGTCCGCCGCGTCCGAGTCCGGACCTGCGCCCACGCCGGGGAATCCGCTCGCGCTGCCGACCCACTTCGTGGAGGACCGCTTCTACGTTGTCCCTGTCACGAGCGATGGCCAGAAGCTGGAGCTGTTCACGGACACCGGGGGCGGGCTCTTCATCACGGAGGGGGCGGCGGAGCGGCTGAAGCTCGCCACGGAGGAGGTGTCCACCCCGGAGTCCCCGACCGGAAAGGCCGCCATGGCGCGCCTGCCCGCCTTCCGGCCCGGGGAGGGGATTCCTTCGGTGGAGCTGGGCGATGGGCGGGTGCCCGTGGCGCCCGCGGCGATGACGCGCCAGCTCCAGGCGATGGGCCTGGTGAGCGATGGGATGCTGGGGCAGGCGTGGTTCGCCATGCGGGTGTGGACCTTCGACTACCCCGGCGGGAAGCTGTGGTGGCGTGCTCGGGGAGACGTGCCCGCCGTGGACGAGCGCCACCGCGTGCCCCTGGGGTTCCGCAAGAGCGCCATGGGGGCGCGGGAGACGCACTTCCCGCGCATCCAGCTCCAGGTGGATGGCGAGACGCTGGACCTGCTCTTCGACACCGGTGCCACGGTGTCGTTGACGGACAAGGCGCTGCAGGCGCTCGGGGATGGCCGCCCGGTGGCGAGGGCCACCAGCTTCATCACCCGCTCCACCTTCGAGCGCTGGCGCCAGCGGCACCCGGACTGGCGCGTCATCGAGAACGCCGACAAGGTCCTCCCGGACTCGGCGCTCATCGAGGTGCCCGCGGTGGAGCTCGCCGGCCACACGGTGGGCCCCGTCTGGTTCACCACCCGGCCGGACAAGAACTTCCACCAGTTCATGTCCCAGTTCATGGACCAGCGGGTGGAGGGCGCGCTCGGGGGCAGCGCGCTGCGCTTCTTCCGGGTGACGGTGGACTACCCCAACGAGGTGGCCCTCTTCGAGCGGGCGCCCTGAGCGGCTGGCGGGCGCTGGCGCCGCTCGGAGGATGCGCAGGCGTGAGGCCGGGGGTTGGGGGACAGCGGGATCAGCCGCCGTGGATGGGGAGCCGCTTCGCCGGGCCGCCGGCGCGCTTCACGCGCATCTGGCTGGGGGCCTTCTTGCGGCCCTGGAGCGAAGTCTTGCGACGGTGGCTCTTGGGCTCGTGGATCTCCGCGGCGGGGCCCAGCGTCACGCGCTCGAGGGCCTTCTGCCTCCGGAGCAGCGCGGCCTCATCGCGAGGCAGCGTCTTCTTGCCCTTGCTGGCCTGCTGATGGGGCTGTGCCTCATCCGCGCTGCTGACCCGGCGCCTGTTCTTGATGCCTACCAGTTTCGTCCGCACGGCCATGGTGCCCTCCTCTGAGACAGGTAGGGACGACGCCCCGGCTTTTCCATCCCCCTGCGGGGAGCGAGGCAAGGGCCTCCGTGCGTGCCTGTGCTGGGCAGGCAGGGGAGCGGGATCAGCCCTGGCGCTTGCCGCCCTTGTCGCGCGGGCGGGCGCGCAGCGTCTCCGGCGGGAAGAGCCAGCCGTCCGACGGCTCCTCCGCGGGGGCGTGGCCGGTGGACATCTTGAGCGGGGCGGTGGGGCTGGAGGGCGGCAGGTTCTGCGCCCGGCAGCCACGGCACCAGGACTGGGGGCGGCGCTCGCCGCGGATGACGCGGTAGCCGAAGTCCTTCGCGGTGGGCCCGCTGTGGCCACAGCGCGGGCAGGTGCTCAGCGAGGTGACGCCGGTCTCCCGGGCCCTCTGGCGTCCGCCCTCCACGACGAGCGCCAGCGCCTTGGCGAAGCCGAGGGGGCGATCGGAGGCGACGTGGAACTTCCGGGCGCGCTTGCGTTTGCCGCCGCCCATGGGAACCAGGTCGGTTCCGCCCAGAAGGTTGCGCTGCTCGAGGACCTGCGTCGCGCTCTGTGAAGTCGAGTGGCTCACGGGGACAACTCATACTGGGTACGTCTGACATGGCCTGGAGCCGCCGGCCCGATCAGCCCTGGCCTGGCGGCCTGCCCACCCCCCGGCCGTAAGGACAAAACCCTGTATTTTCAGCCACTTGAATGTGTGTGTTTTTCTGCGCTCAGCCGAGAGAGAGGCGGCGGAGGGAGGGGGCTTCCCGGCTCACGGGTTGGAGCCGCTGGTGGTGTCCGTGGAGGGGAACACCGGGGTGCCGCCGGGCACGTTCGGATCGTGCGGCAGGCTGCCGCGCGGGCTGCGCAGGTACACGAACGGGGTGACGAACAGGAAGTTGGACACGCGGGACGTGTAGATGTCCGCGTAGCGCTCCACCTGCCGGGCCAGGTGGCTCTTGTCGTTGCCCGCGCGGGTGAGCAGGCCCCAGTGCGGGTTGGACAGCTCGCTGGCCGCGCGCGCCATGGGCCCCAGCTCCGCGTCCAGCGCCTCCAGCTCCGTGCGCAGGGCCGCCAGCCGGGACAGCAGCTGCTCCTCCGGCGCCTCCGAGCGCGGGCCGTACTGGATCCTCCGCCGCTGCAGCTCCAGCCGCAGCTGACAGGCCTCGGTCTCCAGCCGCTCCTTCACCACCATCCGCTCGGCCAGCCGGGCCTCGGTGGCGCGGAACGCGGCGATGGCGCGCACCTCCTCCTCCAGCTCGCGGAGGATCAGCGCGGTGCGCCAGCGCAGCACGTTCTTCGTCACGTGCACGTCGCCGAACATGTGGTCGCCCACGTAGAGGATCTCATCCCCGCTCATCCCCAGGTGGTGCTCCAGCTCCCGCGCGCTGCCGCCGAAGTAGGGCGCCCCCGGCTTGAACGGCCCCGAGTGTGGCCGCAGCAGGGCCTCGCCCATCGTGTCCACCACCTCGAAGAACGGCGCGCGCGTGGTGAAGAACTCGGGCTTGCGCGCGCTGACGATGACGACGTCGAACAGCTCCCGCCACGTCATGCCCTGGGGCAGGAACGGATCGAACGCCGCGTGCATCATCGGCACGGTGTAGCTCCACTCGCTGTTGGTGATGAGCAGCAGCTTCTTGCCGGCGCTGCGCTGGTCCAGCAGCGCCAGGGCCGTCTCCGGCTCCGGCTGCACGTAGCGCTCGGGGCTGGCGACGATCTCCGCCTTGAGCTTGCCCTCCATGTGCGCCGCGTCCAGGGTGCTGCGCACGGTGCCGTAGAGGTCCACGTAGCCCATGGGGCCCGGGAGCTTGCCAGCGTCCAGCAGGTCCACCAGCTGCGCGTAGATGCAGGCCTCGGACAGCGAGAAGAGGGTGTTGAGGAACATCCACCGCTTCTCGGACAGGTCGACGATGGTGCGGGCGTACTCGGTGCGCTGGGCCTCGAAGTCCATGGGCCGGGTGCCGTGCAGGGCCTTCTTCACGAAGCCGAAGCGGTTGGCCTTGAGGAGGTTGCCCTTCTCGGTGTCGATGATGAGGCCGCGGATGGCCAGGGCCGGATCGAAGGTGAGGTGGCGCACCGGCCAGCCCTGGGCCACCAGCCGCTCGCGGATGTGCTCGTACGCGCGGCGCTCCCACGCCTCCACCTTGTAGTGGATGAGCGTGTAGTCCATGTCGTAGCCGATGGCCTTGATGGCCCGCATGTTGAGGGTGCGGTTGCAGAAGATGCCGCGCTCGGGAGGGGGACCTGCGAGGTAGCTGCTCATAGGGCCTCGCTTCCTGCCCTGAGCCGGATCAAATGTCGAGCCGAGCGATGGGCCGGCGCGTGACTTCTTTTCACGTTCGAGCACCTCGCGGTCTTCTGCTGCCATGTCCGGCACACCGGGTAGACTCGGCGCCGTGCGCACACGTCGTGCCCCATTCAAAGGAGACGCGCATGTTCGAGCTGAAGCGGCTGTGGTGGTGCGGGGCGTTGGCGGGGGTCTTGATCGCAGGGGCCGCGGCGGCCGCCGACGAGTGGGACACGGTGGAGGACGATGACGGCATCGTCATCAAGGTGCGCCCCCGCCCTGGCGCCGCGGGCAAGGAGGTCTGGGCGGAGGCGGACGTGGAGGCCAACGCCTATGACGTCCAGACGGCGCTGATGGACTCGGCCTCGTTCCGGCTGTGGATGCCGTACGTGAAGGAGTCCCGGGTGGTGTCCACGAAGGAGGACGGCTCTCGGGTGGCGTACGCGAAGCTGAACTTCCCGGTGGTGGACCCGCGCGACTACACCATCCTGGTGGTGGACGAGAAGAAGCTCGCGGAGGACGGCAAGGGTGAGTACGTGCAGCGGTGGAAGGTGGTGGAGGGGGCACTGCCCGAGCGCAAGGGGGTGGTGCGGCTCAAGCACAACGAGGGCACCTGGCAGGTGACGCAGAAGGGCGAGGGCAAGACGCACATCGTCTACAAGTTCAGCGTGGATCCGGGTGGTTCCATACCCGGCTGGCTGGCGAGCTTCGGCCAGAGCGACGGGGTGATGGACACGCTGGAGGCGGTGGAGGAGCGGGCGCAGAAGCTGGGCAAGGAGCGCAAGAAGGCCCAGCCGGCGCCCGCGACTCCCTGAGCTTGAGTGCCTGCGCACCCGGTGCGGTGGGACAGGAGGGGACACGCAAAGTCTGCGCCTTTTCCGGGTTTTCCCCAGGGGCTATGGCGAGGCACGTTTCCTGAAATGACCGTTCCCGGGTGTCCGGCGCGAGGGAGCAGGGTTCATGGAGGCGATCATGGATGTGTGGATGAACGAGGCGCGCGAGGCGCTCCTGCAGCGACGCAGTCGGCTGCGGAGGCGAGCTGATCAGGACAAGCCGCGCGTGCCGCAGGATGCGGCAGGGGGGCTGTCGAAGGGGGATCTCCAGGAGTTGTGCGACATCGACGCAGCCCTGGAGCGGATGAAGGCAGGGGAGTTCGGCCGGTGCGCGCGGTGTGGAGGCCCCATCGGGCGCCACCGGCTGCGGGCGATTCCGGAAGCAAGGTACTGCCTGACTTGCAGCGGGCTCGTGGCTCGCTGAGGGCAAGGCTCCTCGAGCCGCTGAAATGAGCGGAGGAAACTCCGGGTGGCGCCAGATCGAGAACTCTCTCTGGCGCACCCAGCACAGTTCATCCCCCCGGGTGCGTCGGTCTCCTCCTTACAAAGGACCACCCCCATGCATCCGCGTCGAGCAGTCGCCTTGCTCGCCTTCCTCGCGCTGGCCGCCTGTGGCCAGGAGCTCGAGGGGGCTGAGCAGGACGCTCCCACCTTGTCTTCAGCCGGTCGGTTCCTGCGTTCCCAGCGTGCAGTGCCGGGCGAGTACATCGTCGTCTTCACCGAGGCCCAGGGGCTGGGCGCCCAGAGCGTCTCGGTGGCGGCGAACGAGCTGGCGGCCACGCATGGCGGCACGGTGATGCGGACCTACGGCCACGCGCTGAAGGGCTTCTCCGTGAGGATGAGCGAGGCCCAGGCCCTGAGGCTCGCGGAGGATCCGCGGGTGAAGTACGTCCAGGAGAACGGCCTCATCTCGCTGAGCGCCACGCAGACGGGCGCTACCTGGGGGATCGACCGGGTGGATCAGCGGGCTCTCCCGCTCAACTCCAGCTACGCCTACAACGCCACGGGCGCGGGAGTTCACGCCTATGTCATCGACACCGGCGTTCACCGGACGCACCAGGAGTTCACGGGCCGCATCGGCAACAGCTTCGACGGGATGACCCCCGGTGGCACCGCGGCGGACTGCCATGGCCACGGTACGCACGTGGCGGCCACCATCGGCGGCACCACCTACGGCCTGGCGAAGGGCGTGACGATCCACCCGGTGCGCGTGCTCGACTGCGAGGGCATGGGGACCGAGGCGGGCGTCATCGCCGGCGTGGACTGGGTGACGGCGAACCACCAGCCGCCCGCGGTGGCGAACATGAGCCTCGGCGGCGATCCGAACCAGGCGCTGGACGACGCGGTCGCCGGCTCCATCAGCGCGGGGGTGACGTACGCGGTCGCCGCGGGCAACGACAGCCTGAACGCCTGCAACTACTCGCCGGCGCGCGCGGCCACGGCCATCACGGTGGGCGCCACCAGCAGCGACGACACCCGCGCCTGGTTCTCCAACTACGGCACCTGCCTGGACCTCTTCGCTCCCGGCGAGGACATCACCTCCGCCTGGAACACCAGCAACAGCGCCATCAACATCATCAGCGGCACCTCGATGGCCACGCCGCACGTGGCAGGGGCCGCGGCGCTGTACCTGGAGCGCAACCCGAGCGCCTTGCCGCTGCAGGTGCGCAACGCGCTGGTGAACAACGGCACGCCTGGGAAGGTGATCGGCCCGGGCAGCGGCTCGCCCAACGTGCTGCTCTACACCGGCTTCATCCCTCCGCCGGGTGGAGGCGGAGACTCCACCCTGCCCACCGCCGCGGTGACGGCGCCCACGAGCGGCGCCACCCTCGTCGGCAACGTGACGGTCTCGGCGAACGCCTCGGACAACGTGGGCGTGACACGCGTGGACTTCGTGGTGGATGGGGCCACCGTCGGCAGTGACAGCAGCGCCCCCTACTCGAGCTCGTGGAACACCGGCTCGGTGGGCAACGGCAGCCACAGCCTCGTGGCTTACGCGTTCGATGCCGCCGGCAACATCGGCGCCAGCGCGGCGGTGAGCTTCACCGTCAACAACCCCGGCATGGCCGTCTATGATCCGGTGCTCAAGGTGCCCCGGTGCTCCACCGTGGGCGCGCGCTGCGACACCGGCAACATGACCGCGGGCCGCGGGCCCATTGGCCCCGAGGCGAACGCGCCCAACACCCTCAACGACTCCTGCGCCGACGGCACGAGCGGCACCTACCAGCTCGACGAGTCGCTCGAAGGCCTGAGGGTGTTCACCAACGACGGCTCGGGCTTCGCGGCGGGCAAGACGGTCACCATCGAGGCCAGGGTGTGGGCCTACCTCAGCTACACGGCGGACTCGCTGGACCTGTACTACGCGGCGGACGCCAACAACCCGTCGTGGACGTACCTCACGACCCTGGCCCCCACGGCCGGTGGCCTGCAGACGCTGACCGCCACGTACACGCTGCCGTCCGGCGGCATCCAGGCCGTCCGCGGCGTCTACCGGTACCTCAGCATCGCGAACCCCTGCGGCGTCGGCAGCTACAATGATCGGGACGACATCGTCTTCGCGGTGGGCGGCGGCAGTGGCGGGGACACGACGAAGCCGACGACGTCGATCACAGCCCCGGCGGCGGGCGCCACGCTCAGCGGCACGGTGACGGTGAGCGCCAGCGCCTCGGACAACGTGGGCGTCTCCAAGGTGGAGTTCTACGCCGGCAGCACCCTGCTGGGCACCGACACCTCGTCCCCGTACAGCAGCTCCTGGAACACCTCGGCGGTGACCAACGGGAGCTACTCGCTGACGAGCAAGGCGTATGACGCCGCTGGCAACGTGGCCACCTCGGCCGCCGTGTCCGTCACCGTGAACAACACCGCGGGGAACTGCAGCCTCACCGAGCAGCTCCTGGCCAACGCCGGCTTCGAGAGCGGCAACGTGAGCTGGAGCGCCACGGGCGGGGTGATCGCCAGCTCCGCCAGCACGGCACGCACCGGGAGCTGGAGGGCGTTGCTGGGGGGCACGGCCTCGGGCGAGACGCACACGATGTATCAGCAGCTCACCGTGCCAGCGACGGCCTGCTCCGCCACGCTGAAGTTCTGGCTGAAGATCGTCACGGACGAGTTCACCACGGGCCCCGCGTGGGACACGCTGGGGGTGGAGGTCCAGGACAGCTCGGGCTCGGTGCTGGGGACGCTGGCCACCTATAGCAACCTGAACGCGGGTTCCAGCTATGTGGAGCGCACCTTCAACCTGTCCGCCTACAAGGGGCAGACTGTCCGGATCGCCTTCACCTCTACCGAGGACTGGTCCAACCAGACCAGCTTCCTCGTGGATGACACCTCCCTGACCATGACCCGTTAGCCGGTGAGCGGGCGGGGGGACCTGTGCACCCCAGGCAGGTCCCTCCCCTCTCAAGAGCCGTGCACCGCGGTGCGTCCACGGGTTATAGACAGGAGCGATGAACGTCCAACCTGTCCGCCAGGCTCCCGCCGTCCTCCCTGGAGCCAATGATCCCTGCTGGTGCGGCAGCGGCACCAAGTACAAGAAGTGTCACCGCGGTGCCGACGCCGTGGAGGCTCGCAAGAGGGGCGCGGACATCCACCGGCGTGGCATCCGGCCGGGCACCATCAGCCCGCCCCGCAGCGTGCCTGCCCACATCCCCCGCCCGGACTACGCGGAGACGGGCCGGCCGGCCCGCGTCCCCGATGAGCCCGACGTGAAGAGCCCGGACGTGATCGCCCGGATGCGCCGCGCCGGGAAGGCCGCCGCCAAGGTGCTGGAGATCACCGGCGCCGCCGTGCGCCCGGGCATCACCACCGACGAGCTGGACGCCATCGCCCACGAGGCCTACATCCAGCTCGGCGGCTACCCGAGCACCCTCAACTACCACGGCTACCCCAAGTCGCTGTGCACCTCGGTCAACGAGGTCATCTGCCACGGCATCCCCGACAGCCGCCCGCTGGAGGAGGGGGACATCGTCAACCTGGACATCACCATCTACCTGGATGGCGTCCACGGCGACTGCTCGGCGACGTTCTTCGTGGGCAAGGCGGATCCAGAGTCCGAGCGCCTGGTGCGGGTGACGCGCGAGTGCCTGGAGCTGGGCATCGCGGCGGTGAAGCCCGGCCGGCCCCTCAGCGACATCGGCCGCGCCATCGAGGACCACGCGACGAAGAACGGCATGAGCGTGGTGCGGGCCTACTGCGGCCACGGCATCGGCGAGCGCTTCCACAGCTCGCTGCAGATCCCCCACTACTACGAGGCGGACTCGGCGACGATCATGAAGCCGGGGATGACGTTCACCATCGAGCCGATGATCAACCTCGGCACCTGGCAGCACCGCTCGTGGGACGACGGGTGGACGGCCGTCACCGTGGATGGCAACCGCAGCGCCCAGTTCGAGCACACCCTGCTCGTCACCGAGCAGGGCGCGGAGATCCTCACCCAGCCCTGACGCCGCGCCTCAGGGCACGGGGCTCACGGTGCCCGCGGGGAGCGAGGTGCCCGCGGGCCACAGCAGGTAGACGGCGCCTTCGGAGTGGCGCCAGGCACGCCACAGCTCGTCGCGCTTGTACGTCGTCTCCACCTCCGCGTCGCTGGGGAAGGCCGGATCATTGACGATCACGTCGCCCTCGGGCGTGAAGCCCTTCACGACGATGAGGTGCCCGTTGGACGCGTAGGAGGCGCCGCCCGTGAGCGTGCCCTTCTTGTAGGCGATGCTGATGCTCACCGGGATGCCCGCGGCGATGAGCCGCTCCACCTGGGCGAAGGAGTCGAGCCGCACCACCATGCCGTGGAGGGCGCCGCCCCCCATGGCGGCGGCGTAGGAGATGTTGAAGCTCCAGTTGCCGGTGCCCCGGTAGACCTCGTCGTAGGTGTTGGCGGCGGCGGTGGGGACGGGCTCGGCCAGCTCCGGGCGGTTCAGCCTCTGGGCCCAGTAGCTGAGCAGCATGGTGGTGGAGGTGGGCGAGCACCACACGGGCCCGCCCTCCGGGTAGATCATCTGTGAGCGCTTGGGCACCTCCAGCATCGTGCCCCAGGCCGCGCGGTCCGAGGGCCCATCCACGGGCTCGCGCTTGCCGTCGCTCAGCGCCACCGAGAGGGCGCGGACGCGAGGGCTCACCTCGGGATGCGAGGAGTAGAGCCACACCGTCACGCGCAGCGCGTCCGCGCGCTTCTTGAGGACGAGCGTGTCCGTGAAGACGTTGCCCTGGTCATCCCCCTGGCCGTCCACGCTGCGCCGAGACACGGTGCCCTTGTCGAAGGCCCAGGGGCCGAAGTCGTAGTCCCTCGTCCATGTGCCCTCCACGCGCGCGGCGAGCGTCAACCGCACCCACGTCCCCGGAGGGGTGAGCGCCTCCAGGGCGGGCACGGCGCGGTCGAAGCCTGCAGGGATGGGGTGCTCGGTGAGGAGGGCGGTGCCGAGGCGGTAGCTCTCGACGGGCGGAGGGCCGCCCTCGGCTCCGGCGGGGAACGGCGTGGTGCCCGCCCGCGCGGTGGCGTCCAGCTCCAGCGCGCCATCGCTGGCGAGGGCCGTTCCGTCACGGGTGAAGCGATCGAAGTCGCGCGTCGTCGCGCTGAGGCGCCAGAGCTTTGCCACAGGTCCCTCCGTCGAACCTTCCGAGCTCCGAGACAGTAACGCACAGGCCGTCAGAGCGCAGGTCGAGAGGAGGAGCACGAGTCGGAAAGTACGCATCATGCGGCCGGGAGCTAAGCACGCGGAGGCGGTCGCCGCATGGCCAAACCGGCTGCAGGGGATCCCGCTCCTCGAGCAGGCTCAGCGCGCCAGCTCGCGGAGCAGCAGGTAGACGAACTCCGCCCCCGGCTGGAGCGAGGTGACGGGGATGCGCTCATTGGGGGCGTGCGCGGTGCGCGCGTCCTCGGGGGTGAGCGCGAAGAGATCGATGCCGTAGGCGTGGATGCCGGCGCGGCGCAGCAGGGAGGACTCGGTGGTGCCGGTGGACTGGCGGGGGATGACGGGCACCCCGGGCCACACCCGGGCGGCGGCGGCCCTGGCGGCGCGGAACATGGCGTTGTCCCCCACGGGAGACATGGGCGAGTCGGGCGGGCTCGTGTTCATCTCCACCTGGATGGAGGGGTCCGCCACCGCGGCGACGAGGCGGGCGTGGAGCGCCTTCGCGTCCTCGTCCGGCAGCAGCCGGCAGTTGATGGTGGCCTCGGCGGTCGCGGGGATGACGTTGGGGCGGGTGCCGGCCTGGAAGACGGTGGGGACGCACGTGGAGCGCATCACCGCCGCGAGCGCGGGATCCAACCGGGCCACGGTGTCCACGGCGTCCTGCGGAGGGGCATCGGGGGACGCGGCGATGCGCCTCAAGGCCTCGCCGAGCTCCCCGGGCGTGAGCGGCGCGCGGCCCTGGAGGTGGAGCCGGGCGGCGGGAGTCAGTCGGGCGGGGAAGGTGAGCGCGCCAATCCGAGCCACTGCCGCGGACACGCGCACCAGCGGGTTGGGAGCGGCGGGCGGCGCGGAGGAGTGTCCCCCGGGGCCAGTGGCCTTCAGCACCACGTTGCGGGAGACGCGCTCCGCCGCCTGGAGGGCCACGAAGCGCACCCGGCGCCGGTCCGCGTCCAGCTCGGTGAGGCCTCCCTCGTTGAGGGCGAGCTCGGCCTCGCGCAGCGCCGGGCGGTTCGCCAGCATCCACTCCAGCCCGTGCCCGGCGCCCACCTCCTCGTCCGCGCCGAGGTACAGGATGATGTCGCGAGACAGCTTGACGCCCTCGCGCCCGAGCCGCCGCAGCGCCAGCACGCTCGCGGCCGCCATGCCCTTGTTGTCCTGCACGCCGCGCCCGTAGAGGAAGCCGGCCCGCTCGGTGAGCTGCCATGGATCCGTGGCCCACTCCTCGCGCTTCACGGGGACGGTGTCCAGGTGCGCCAGGACGAGGAGGGGCCGCTCCTTGCCGCTGCCCTTCAGCCGCGCCAGCAGGTTCCCGCGTCCGGGGGCGGGCTCGATGATCTCCGCCTCGATGCCCGCCTCGCGCAGCCACCGCGCGGCGACCTGGGCGGCGGCCGTCTCGTTGCCGGGCGGGTTGGAGGTGTCCACCGCGATCAGCTCGGCGAGCAGCGCGCGGAGCTCCTCGGCGCCGCGCTGGGAGGAGGTGGGGGCCGGGCTGGCGGCATGGCTGCAACCCAGGGCAATCAGGGTGAGGAAGAGAGGCAGGAGGCGCATGGGCGGGGCGGTTCTACCCTGGCCCATGCCGTGATGCCTCGTGCCTGAGGAAAGTCGTGCTAAGCCATCGGGGCTAACAGGGTGTTGAATGGAGGCACTCGAGCAAGCCAGCGGAGCATGGCCAGCAAGGCGGGTGGCCTGGCGTCCTGCGGCGGCTCTTCATGAGCTGGCGTGGGC
>JAFGNZ010000133.1 GCA_016926755.1 Myxococcaceae bacterium
CGGCCGAGGTGACAGATGCCGAAGCGGGCCCCCGGACCGTAGAGCTCGAACTGGCTCCCCTCCGGGATCACCTCGGAGGCGACGTTCACGACACCACGCCAGGAGGTCCGTCCGCCGTACCGCGACCGCACCTCCGGGAGCAGCCGCTGGCGGACGGCCGAGTGCAGCCCGTCCGCGCCGATGAGACAGTCCCCCCTCACCTGCTGGCCATCGGCGAAGGTGACGCGCACCCCCTCCCCCTCTCCGTGAAAGCCCGTGCAGGCGGCGCCCAGGTGCACCACGCCCGGCCCGAGCGCCCGCAGCAGCACCTGCTGGAGCTCCGCGCGGAGCAACCCCACCGTCGGCTGGCCCACCTCCCGGCACAGCTCCTCCACGGCCAGGCGGGAGAGCACCTTGCCATCCCACCGGTGCAACACCGTCTCGCGCCACGCGGCCCCCGCGCCAGCCACCTCCCGGGCCAGCCCCAGCGCCTCGAAGGCCCGCATCGCGTTCGGCCAGAGTGAGAGCCCGGCGCCGAGTGGCCGGTAGGCCTCGGCCCGCTCGTACACCGCGACCTCGAGGCCGGCTTGACGAAGCGCGATGGCGGCACACAGCCCCCCCACTCCCCCGCCGATGATGACGACTCCGCGTGATGGCATGAAGCCCTCCTCCGTTGCATCGAGGACGCTCCCCGGCGCTCAGGAGCAACTCGGCCCCCGGAGATCCCCTCTCTTGGGCTCACCATAGCCCGTGGCGAAGCGGCCTCGCATCCGCATGTGCAGCTCGGCCGCGGCGCGGGTGCGGAGGGGCACGTGGATGTGGCGCTGGTGCACCTCGACGAACTCCTGGCTGGCGCCCACCTTCCCGAGGAATTCGAGTGTCTCCCGCAGCGCCAGCTCCACTGCCTCGGAGTTCGCGCTCCCGCTCCCGCTGCGCCGGTGCACCCACCCGTCAATATGGGATACTCCAGACTGCGACGCCCAGGCTCTCTCCGGCGACGCACTCGGAGGGGAGACATGCTGGCCACCGTGAGATTCCTTGCAGGGATGGGGCTCCTGCTGCCCTGGGTAGCATTCGCCCAGCCTTCACCCACGCCGGCTCCAGCGCCGGCGCCTCGGATGTGCCCCTGCCCAGAGGGCACGCCAGGCTCCGAGACAGGAACGGGAACACCCACGACAGCGGGGACGGGCACCGCCACGGCTCCGACGTCACCGCCCGGCGCGCCCCCCACCGCATCGACCCCCTTCATCGAGCCCGTGCTCGGCGCCAACGCCATCACCCTCGGCTGGAAAGACAGCTATCTCTTCCCCTCGGCCAGCACCTTCAACCCGAGCGTCCGCGTCGGCGTGCTGCGCCCCGACCTCTCCTTCGACCTGCGCCTGGGTTTCTCCACCGCCATCGCCCCCTTCAACGACTTCTCGGGGTTGACCTCCGTGTCGCTCGACGCCGAGGTGGGGACGTGCCCCTACAGCCGTGGAGAGGACCGCGTCTGCGGCTCGGCGGGCCTGGGCGGAGGCCTGCTGCTGGGCAACCCGTCCGGCCTCGCGGAGGGCGACCTCACGCCCACTGCTTCCCTCTCGATCGGTGTGGGCCTCAAGCGCTACCTGGACCCGAACTTCGCCGTCGGCGTGGAGTGCGGCGCGCGCACGCAGCTCGGCTTCTTCTCGGACGGCTACACGGACATCTCCACCGGCCTGTACGTCGCCTTCACGGGCACCTGGCTGGAGCCGTGGGGATGGACCCTCGCCTCTCGAACCCGCGAGAGCGCGCCGCCCCCCCTCGCGTCGACACCTCCTCCGGAGCAGACGCCGCGGAGCACGCCGGGCGCCACTCCCTCCTACGGCACCAGCTCCCGGCCCTGCATCACCTATGTCACCGACGGCTGGTTCTCTCCCACCCAGGCCGTCTGGCAAGACGACCCGAGCTTCGAGGATCGGCCTCGCAAGCAGCTCACCCGCAGGCCCGGCACCGACGTCGTCTACGACGCCGAGCTCCCCATGGTGAAGGACAAGGACACGCTGCTCTTCGGCGTGCATCACTACCGCCTCAACGGGCAGCAGGTCATCGTGGACAGCCGGGACTTCATCGTCCTCAAAGGGATGACCAACTGCACCGTCCCAGTGCCGGTGAAGATGAAGTTCACGCTGCGCAACGCGGCCGGGTCCAAGCCCATCTACACCAGCCCGACCGTGGCCCAGGTGCCGCTGGAGGGACCGCCCGCCCCGCAGTACTCACCGTGGGAGGTCAAGCTCCCCGTCCGCGAAGGCCTCCCGCCCGACCAGCCCTTCAAGTTCGACATCGCCACGAACCACCAGATCGTCGCCGAGCTGATCCGCGAGACGGGAGCGCCCACCGGGCTGCAGATGTCCACCGTCACCGACGCGGTGCCCACGCAGGGGCCAGTGGTCCACTTCGTGCCCGTCATGCTCACCCCCCCGAAGGACGCCGCGGCCGAGGAGTCCCTCCGGAGTCGCACCGAGGGGATCGTCACCGACTCGGCGAAGTACATCCCTGACCTCTTCCCCCTGCGGGCGGGAGGACTGCCCACCCAGCAGAAGGTCATCCGCAACTTCATTGACAAGGAGATCGGCTCGAAGTGGTTCCGGGCTCGCCGGATCGATGCGATCGTGGCCGAGCTCAACGACTCCCTCGCCTCCTCCGCCTTCCTGGACGGCGCGGGCCGGGTAGTGGCCGTGCTGGAAGAGAAGGACTTCGAGTCCATCTTCGGCTCGGGCGCTGCAGGCATGACGGTCAAGTCGAGCGTGACCGCCACGCCCCGGCACCCGAGCCCCAGGAGCGGCCTGGCCCGAACGCTGTCCTGGAAGGTCATCCTCATGCCCTCCTTCGAGACGTGGGACACCGTGGCCCATGAGCTGGTGCACAGCCTGCCCGAGGGCTGGGCTGGCGATGAGATGGAGGAGGAGTGCGGGCGCGACTACCACAACAAGAAGGACCCCATCGCCAACGGCGAGGCCATCACGCTCGGGGGTATCCCGAGCACTCGCGAGCGCCAGGCCGGCATGGTGCCGGTGATGGGCCCCTCCACCTTCCGGCAGATCTGGATCACTCAGTGCACCTACTCCCACCTGCTGCAGCAGCTTGCGGGCGCGCCGCCGGATCCCCCGGTGCTGCTGGTGCGCGCCCTCCTGACGAAGGAGGGGGGAAAGGTGAAGGGCGAGCTGCGGCCCATGTATGAGCTGATGGGGTATTCGGACGTGGCGGCGGGCAAGGGCGGCGCGTACGCCGTCATCCTGCGGGATGCGAAGGGCGCCGAGCTGGGTCGCTACCCGCTGTCGCCGCGCTGGAATGACATCGAGACGAAGGCACCGCGCTCGATCGTCTCGCTGGCGTTCCGGGTGCCCGCGCTGCCGGAGCCCGCGGCGGTGGAGTTGGTCGGGCCTGGCGGCATGTTGGACCGCGAGCAGCTGAGCGCGAGCCCCCCCGCGCTGCAGATCCTCACGCCCGCCCAGGGAGAGCGCGCGAAGCTCGAGCACGGGCGGGTCCGCGTCACGTGGAAGGCGCAGGGCGAGCAGGATCGCAAGCTGCTGTACTCGATCCTCTACTCCTCGGACGGAGGCGCGCACTTCGAGACCCAGGCCTTCGAGCTGGAGTCGGCCACATTCGATGTGACGATCGACCCCCAGGCGAAGGACCACCGGGTGAAGGTGATCGCCACCGACGGGACGCGCAGCAGCGAGGCGATCATCCCTCTGCGGCCGTAGCACGGCTGCCGCCATGTCGCACCAGCCCCGCCTTCGCTCGCTGGAGAGCGAGGGGGCGAGCAAGGGCGCCGTTGTCTCGTTGGAAGTCTTTCGCTCGTGACCGCGTGAGCCCTTGCTTGTCCAGGGCATCTCCACGCTCTGTTTACACCGGACATGTATCATGAAAACGCGCTTCATGGCGCGCCGCGGCGATCACACCGACGCACGGATTCATTCTCCAAGGGAACGCCTTCATGTTGGACATCCCGGGCTACAAGGTTCTTGGGACGATCAGGGCAACGAGCTCCAACGCGCTGTTTCATGCGGTGCGCGAGGCCGATGGGCTGCCGGTCATCATCAAGACGCCGATGATGCCCTCTCCAGGGCCGCGCGAGCGCGAGCGGTACCGAAGGGAGTTCGGCATCCTCCAGCGGCTGAGGGACGTGAGGGGCGTGGCGCGGCCGTATGCGTGTGAGCGAATCCACGAGCGCCCCGTGCTGCTGCTGGAGCGGGTGCACGGCGAGGCGCTGTCGGAGGCGGTGGGCCAGCCGATGGAGGTGGCGCGATTCCTGACGCTGGCCGTCTCACTGGCCGCGACGCTGGCGGAGATCCACAGCCGGAACGTGATCCACAAGGACATCAAGCCGTCGAACATCATCCTCGAGCCGAGCGGGGAGGCGCGGCTGATCGACTTCGGGGCGGCGACGCTGCAGAAGGTGGAGCACCTGGACGCGGCGCCCGGGAACATGATCGAAGGGACGCTGGCGTACATGTCGCCGGAGCAGACGGGGCGGATGAACCGGGTGGTGGACTACCGCACGGACTTCTACTCGCTGGGCGCCACGTTCTACGAGCTGCTGACGGGCCAGCGGCCCTTTCATGGCAGGGATGCGCTCGAGTGGTTCCACGCGCACATGGCGCAGCCCCCGAAGCCCCCGCACGAGCTCAATGCGCAGGTGCCGCCAGCGCTGTCGGCCATCGTGCTGAAGCTGCTGGCCAAGGTGGCAGAGGAGCGCTACCAGAGCGCCGAGGGGCTGAAGGCCGATCTGGAGCGGTACCGCGGGGGGCTGGAGCGGAGCGCACCGGGCGGGTTCTCGCCCGGAGAGCACGACACGCCCAACCGGTTCCAGCTGCCACAGCGGCTCTATGGACGAGAAGTCCAGGTCTCCGCCCTGCTCCAGGGCTTCGAGCGGGTCATGAAGAGCGGGAGGCCGGAGCTGTTCCTGGTGAGCGGCTACTCGGGCATCGGCAAGTCTTCGGTGGTGCACGAGCTGCACAAGCCGGTGGTGCAGCGACGGGGCTTCTTCCTGAGTGGGAAGTTCGACCAGTTCCAGCGGGACATCCCCTATGCCACCCTGGCGCAAGCCATCCGCGGGCTGGTGCAGCAGCTGCTGGCGGGAACGGACGAGGAGCTCGCGGGCTGGCGCGAGCAGCTGATCCGGGTGTGGGAGGGCCAGGGTCAGGCCTTGGTGGACCTGGTGCCGCAGCTGGAGGTGGTGGTCGGCAAGCAGCCGCCGCTGCAAGAGGTCTCCCCTTCCGAAGTGCAGCTGCGCTTCCAGCGCGTGGTCCGTCAGTTCCTGGGAGTGTTCGCCACCGCTGAGCACCCGCTGGTGGTGTTCCTGGATGACCTGCAGTGGGCGGACCTGGCCAGCCTGAAGCTCATCCAGCAATTGCTGTCCCAGCCGGAGACGCCGCCGGTGCTGTGGATCGGCGCGTACCGGGACAATGAGGTGAACTCGGCGCACCCGCTGGTACCGGTGCTGGAGGAGGTGCGCAAGGCCCAGGCGCGCCTCACCGACATCCGGCTGGAGCCGCTGAGCTTGAAGCAGGTGGAGCGGCTGGTGGGGGACACGCTGCCAGGAGCGACCGAGGAGCTGGTCGTTCCCCTCTCGGGGCTGGTGCACGAGAAGACGGGAGGCAACCCCTTCTTCCTGCTGCAGTTCATGGTGACGCTGAGCCAGGACGGCCTGCTGGTGCGCATGCCCGGCGGACGCTGGCGGTGGGATCGGGAAGGGGTGAGGGCTCATGGCTACTCGGACAACGTGGTGGACTTCATGGTGGGCAAGCTGCGCCAGCTGCCCGCCGGGGCGCAGCAGCTGCTGAGGCTGGCGGCGTGCGTGGGCAACGTCTGCTCGCTCCAGCTGCTGGGCACCCTGGCTGGCATGGGGGAGCCGGGCGAGGTGGAGCAGGGGCTCGAGCCCGCGCTCCAGGAGGGCCTGCTGGTGCGCGTGGGCCCGGAGCAGTACCGCTTCTTCCACGACCGGATCCAGCAGGCGGCCCACTCCCTCATCTCGGAGGAGGAGCGCGAGGCCATCCACCTGAGGATCGGCCGGCTGCTGCTGCGGAGCCTGTCCCCAGAGCAGCTGCGCGAGAACATCTTCGACGTGGTCAGCCAGCTCAACGCCGGCGTGGACCTGATGGACGAGCCCACGGAGCGCCACGAGGTGGCGCGGCTGAACGCCGAGGCCGGCGCGAAGGCCGAGGCCGCGGTCGCGGTCGGTCCCGCCGTCGCCTACTTCAGCGCGGCCTTCGCGCTCATCCCAGGAGCTCCCTGGGAGACGGACTACGAGCTGGCCTTCCGTGCGTGGCTCGCCCGGGCGAGGTGCGAGTTCCTCAACAACAACCTCGGCACCGCGCTCCAGCTGGCGGAGGAAGCCTGCACCCGGGCACGCCATCGCGCGGACACCACGGCCGCCTCCTGCCTGAAGAGCGACATCCGTATCGCAACGGGAGATGTCCTGGGATCTATTCAGTGCATCCTGGACACCCTGGCGATGCTGGGGAAGCCCATGTCCCTGCGCCCCACCTGGGAAGAGGCGAGAGCGGCCCATGAGGAGGTGTGGGAGTTGTTGGGAGAGCGCTCCATCGAGAGCCTCATCGACATGCCGCCCATGGTCGATCCGGACATGAAGTTGTTGATGGATGCTCTCGCCACGATCTTCTCGAAGGCCTACGTCACCGACCTCCACCTCTTCATCGTCACCTCGAGCCGGATGATCTCGCTCTCCCTGCGTCACGGCTTCACGGCGACGGCAGTGGCAAGCTTCGCATGGTTCGGGATGGTGACCGGCAAGATCTTCAAGCGCTACCAGCAGAGCCATGCCTGGA
This sequence comes from Myxococcaceae bacterium, assembly GCA_016926755.1. Taxonomy (GTDB): domain Bacteria; phylum Myxococcota; class Myxococcia; order Myxococcales; family Myxococcaceae; genus Hyalangium. The sequence goes on from JAFGNZ010000133.1 coordinate 6,789, forward strand.
GCGTGCTCGCACGTGCGCTCGTCGATCGGTACAACCTCTCGTCCTACCGCGCGCTCGTGCTCCTCGGCGCGCACTGTGAGGCCCTCTGGACCCGGCCCATGTCCGAGGTGCAGGAGCTCATCCTCGGCGGGTTCCATCACGGGCTCCAGTCAGGCGACTTCTACATGGGCACCCTCTGCAGCCATGCGTACATCGCGAACCGCATGTGCATGGGGCAAAACCTGGAGGACGTCCTGCAAGAGGCGCTGGCGCGCAGCGAGTTCGCGCACAAGGCCGGAGGCCTGGATTCACAGGACCTGTTCCTCTGCTTCATCGCCGCCATGCGGCAGCTGCGTGGGGACACGCTCTCGTTCGGAACGATGAGCGGGCATGGCTTCGATGAGCAGGCCTTCGAGGCAAGGATGACGCCCGCACGCATGGGCACGACGCGCGCCTGCTACTGGGTCATCAAGCTTCAGGGGCGCTTCCTGTGCGGCGCCTACCGGGAGGCCCGCGAAGCGGCGGAGAAGGCCTCTGAGGTCCTCTGGTCCGTGCATGGCAACATCGCATCGAGGGAGTTCCACCTCTACCGCGCCCTCACGCTGGCCGCGTGCTTCGAGGAGGCCACACCCGAGGAGCAACGCGCGTCTCTCGAGGCCATCCGGGGCGGCCTCCAGCTGCTGGCGGAGCTGGCGGAGAACCGCCCTGATTCCTTCCGCGCGCCCGAGCGGATGGTGGCCGCGGAGCTGGCTCGTCTCCAGGGGCGGCCAGATGAGGCGACGCGCGCCTACGAGGAGGCCCTCCGGGTGGCCCGAGAGAATGGTGCCCCCCATTTCCTCGGGCTGGCCAGCGAGCTGGCGGCGAACTTCTGGCGCGCGCGGCAGGCACCCATCGTCGCGGATGGCTTCGCGCGCGAAGCTCGCGCGGCGTACCTGCAGTGGGGAGCGCTGGCCAAGGTCCAGCAGCTGGACACCCTGTGGCCGAGCCTCGCGGCCTCGAGGACCGCCGTGGACGCCGAGACCAGCAGCAGCACGGACTCGACGCGGATCGACGCGCTCACGGTGGTGAAGGCGCAGCAGGCCATCTCCGGGGAGATCGAGCTGGAGCGGCTGGTGACGACGCTGATGGCGGCAGCCATCGAGAATGCCGGGGCCCAGCGCGGAGCGCTGCTGCTGCCGAACGGGGACACGCTCTCGGCGGCGGCCATCTGCAATGGCTCGCCGGGGAGCCTCACCGTCGAGGTGGGCAAGGACTCCTCCCAGGAGCTGCCGTGGACGGTGCTGTCGTACGTGAAGCGCTCCCGAGAGCATGTGCTCATCGGAGATGCGTCCAAGCCGCACCCGTTCTCTGGAGACGAGTACCTGGCGCGAGGCGCGGCGCGGTCGGTGCTGTGCCTGCCGTTGATGAGGCGGGAGCAGTTCTCCGGAGCGCTGTACCTGGAGAACAACGTGGCGACCGACGCGTTCAGCCCGGGGCGGCTGGCGCTGCTGGGCCACCTCGCCTCACAGGCCGCCATCTCCATCGAGAACGCGCGACTGTACGCGGCCGTGCAGAGGGCGCGTCAGGAGCTGAGGCAAGCCAATGACGCGCTGGAGCAGCGCGTGGAGGAGCGCACCAGCGAGCTGAAGCAGGCGCAGGCGCGGCTGGTGGACACGGCGCGAGCGGTGGGGATGGCGGAGGTGGCCTCCAACGTGCTGCACAACGTGGGCAACGTGCTGACCAGCGCGGTGATCAACCTGGAGATGATGCAGCGGGCGGTGGGCGCCTCGAGAGTGGGGCGCATGAAGCAGGCGACGACCCTGCTGCTGGAGCACCGGCAGGAGCTGTCGAGCTTCCTCGCGCCGGGAGCGCGAGGCGGGCACCTGCCGGAGTACCTGGCGGGGGCGGTGGATGAGCTGATGAAGGAGCAGACAAAGCTGGTGGAAGACATAGACGCGATGGGGCGGCACATCGAGCACATCCGCGCCATCGTGCAGGTGCAGCAGACGTACGCGAAGAGCTCCCTGATGGCGGAGGAGTGCGACCTGAGGCAGCTGATCGAGGACGCGCTGAGCGTCCAGATGGCGGCCTTGCAGCGCCACGGCGTGTCCGTCGTGCGCGAGCTGCCACCGGTGCTCAAGGTGAAGGTGGACAAGCACAAGGTGCTGCAGATCCTGATCAACCTCATCAGCAACGCGAAGTACGCGCTGGACGCGGTGCCAGAGGGGGAGCGTCACCTGAGGGTGAGGCTGATGGCGGAGGGCCGGCGCGCGCGCATCCAGCTGGAGGACAACGGGATGGGGATCTCGGCGGAGGCGCGAGAGAAGCTGTTCTCGCACGGGTTCACCACGCGCAAGGACGGGCACGGCTTCGGGCTGCACTCGAGCGCACTGGCGGCGCAGATGCTGGGAGGGCACCTGACGCTGGAGAGCGAGGGGCCCGGCAAGGGCGCCCTGGCCACACTGGAGCTCCCGCTCTCCTAGAGCACCGAACGGCGGGCGGTTGAGAGGCCTCAGCCTCCCGCCACGGCCATGAACGGGAAGTTCTTCACGAAGTCCTCGAGCTTCATCTCGAAGATGCCGTCGTTCTTCCCATCATTGCCGGGCTCGGAGCTGCCCCAGGGGTTGCGCAGCTCCACGTAGCGCTGGCCGCTCTCGTCCGTCCGCACCCCGAGCACACTGTAGGCGTGGTTGGCGTACGTGCCCTCCGCCGGATCAAACGTGCCCACGAACATGGGCCGCCCCTGGCCGTCCGCCGCCTGGATGCGGTCGTAGACGGTGTCCGCCCCCGTCGCCGGGCCGTAGTACGCCACCGTCGGCCGGCCGCTCACCAGCGTGGGGGTGTTGAAGTAGGTCGTGTTCTCGTCTCCCGCGAGCGCCGAGTAGCTCCCCGCATGCGCGGCCGCCGCCTTCTCGACGATGGCCACCCACTTCTGGTTGTCGTCGTACCCGGCATGGGGCGGCGTGGGCAGGTCGCCCGTCACCCGGACGAACGTCGGCTCCAGCTTGCCCTGGTCGTTCGTGTCGTAGAGCCGCACGGTGTACGTGCCGTCATGGTTGTCCTGCACCATGTCCCGCGCCGCCTCGGGGCTGAGCGAGGCCACCGAGGCCATCAGGTAGCAGTCCCCCAGCGTGGCGCTCTGTTTCACGTCCTGCGAGGGCTGCGGCCCGGAGCCCCACAGCGGGCCCGAGGTGGGCTGGTAGGTGGCGTCCGGCGGGTTGGCCGCCACGGGCAGCGAGCTCGCCTCCGGGAAGGGGGCGGCCGGCGGCGGCGTGTTCATGGCCTCATCGATCTTCTGCTTCAGCGCCTCGCCGCCCGGCACCTTGTCGCTGAGGGCCTCGCCCGCGACGACGAGGATGCCGCGGGCCATCAACTCGCCGGCCTTCAGCAAGTCCTGCGGCTTGTCCACGTAGGGCCGGACGTTGTCCACCACGTCCTTGCCCACCACCTTCTCCGCCACATCCAGCGCCTTGTTGGCCGCGTCCTTGAGGAACTGCCCCACGTCCTCCGGCTTCGGCGGCGCCAGCGGCTTCGTCGCCTGCTGGGCGACGTCCACCACCGTCTTCACCACGTCCTTCGCCTTGTTGGCCGCGTCCTTGAGGAACTGCCCCACGTCCTCTGGCTTCGGCGGCGGCAGCGGCTTCGTCGCCTGCTGGGCAACGTCCGCCACCGTCTTCACCACGTCCTTCGCCTTGTTCACCGCGTTCTCGAAGGCGTCCCCGAGGTTGAGCCCCCTGGGCTTCTTCTCCTGGGGCTTGGAGGTGGTCCCGGTCCTCTCCTGGGACTTGGAGGTGGTCCCGGGCTTGGAGGTGGCCGGCGCCTTCGTCGTGGTGTTCGTCGTCGCCTTGGGAGTGCTGGTGGACTTCGCGCTTCGAGAGATGGGGCTGCTGGCCATGGGGATTCCTCCTCCGTAATCATCGTAATGTTATCCCGAAAAGTTGCCGGTCCGCAGCAGGCGCCCGCGCATCAGCCCGGGAATGCCCGCACGAGCACATCAGCAAGTGGGATGCCACCACGCGGGCCCTGACGTCACTCCGCTGTCCGCGCGGCAGCGATATGCTGCCTCCATGAGGAACCTACTCTTCGGTGTGATCGGCTCGGCACTCTTCGTGATGGCTTGCTCCACGCTCACCCTGGACTCTCCCGGTCGTCCCAACAGCGCCAGCGCCATGAAGACCTCCCAGCAGGATCAGCCCAAGGATCCTCACGATTTCGTGGCGGATCCCACGATCGGCAGCGCCCCTCCCCAAAACACCACCGAGAAGCCGCTCTGCCATCTGCAGTGCGGTCCCAACATGCGCTGCGACACCTCCGGCTTCGTCGAGCGCTGCGTGCGCGACGAAGAGCAGAAGCCATAGCCGCGAGCCCCGCGAAGCGGACCGAAGCGACCGCGCTCGACGCGCTCGGCGGCCGCGTGCTTTAGCGGACCGGTGAGCCGCAAGGGCAGGCCCCTCGGAGAAAGGCCGCGCTATTTCCGGCCCGCGCCGCCCGCGCCCGTGAGCCGCGCCAGCAGCTTCGGATCGTCCGGCAGCAGGCCCGCCTTGGGCAGCCGCGTGAGGAGATCGCGCCAGCGCGCGTCCAGCTTGAACGTCTTCTGGAAGAGCGGGATGGCCTCGTCCACCCGGTTCACGTTGACCAGCGACACCGCGTGCCAGAACACCATCTCCGCGTTGCCGGGGGCCAGGGCCTCCGCGCCGGAGTAGTGCTCCAGCGCCGCCTGGGTGTCATTGCGCTCGATGGCCAGATCCCCCTCGTTCATCAGGTTGTACGCGCGCTGGAGCGTGAGCAGCCGCCTCAGCTCCACCAGCGGCTTCGGGTGATCATCCACGCGAATGTCGAACTTGCGGTCCACCCAGGACTTCCCGGTGGGCTTGCCCGAGACGACGATCAGGGCCGCGGACTGCTTGCCGCGGATGTCACCCCCGGCGGCCTCGGCGGCCTCGAGCGCGGCCATCATGCGCGCCGCGAGATCCCCCTTCGTCTCCCGGAACGCCTTGGCCATGGCGGGCCAGACGGTGTCCCTCTCCATCATGTTGGCCTGGACGGAGAAGTTCTCCCCCACCACGTGGCCCGCGGCGACGATGCACCGCTCGCCCGTGTGCGCGGCCACCCGGCCCTGCGCGTCAATCATCGCCACCTGCCGCACGGCGCTCCCGCTGTCCGCCACCAGCAGGCCCTTGAGCGCATCCGGAGCGGCCCGACCCGCACGCATCAGGTCCAGCCCGAGCTTCCCGTAGGACGGATCCACGAAGGACTGCGTGGCCACCGCGCCGACGCCCGCCTCGGCCCAGGCGACGATGGGGCCCACGGAGAACCAGTGGGACTGCACCGCCACGCCCAGCTCTCCCGTGGCGGGATCGCGCGCGACGATGGAGTAGGTGTTGACGGGGCGCCGAGGCATGGGCGGCTCGGAGGCGAGCGCTGGCGTGGCGAGCAGGGCGAGCAAGAGGGCAAGGCGCGACATGAATCCTCCCGGGGGCGACGAGGGTTGGGAGGGTGAGCGAGCGGGCATGCCGCCGCAAGCCCATTCAGCAGCGCTCGCCAGGCAGACGGGGGAGGCGGCTCGAAGCAGCCCTCGGCCCGGAGATCCGCCCACCGCGCCTCGCAGCGGCTACAGTGCCGCCCCCCATGGCCCGCAAGCCCCCTCCCCGCCGGTCCTCCGCCCCCCAGGACAAGCCCCCAAGCCGAAGCCGCTGGGAGGGCAAGGCGAAGCCTGACTGGCTATCGCGTGCGCTCGCCCGCGCCGGCGCCATGCCTCTCCACGAGGCAGAGGAGGCCATCAAGTCCGGGCGGGTCACCCTCAACGGCCGCGTGGTGCAGCAGCCCCTCGCCCCAGTGCCCGAGGGCGCCGTGCTCCGCGTGGACGGAGTTCCGATCCAGCGCGAGGTGGAGACACGGGTGCTGGCCTTCCACAAGCCGGCGGATCTGCTCACCTCCACCGTGGGACAGCACGGCACGGGCACGGTCTACGAGGTCCTCCTGCCCCAGCTCCCCGATGAGCTCTCCCGCTACACCTGGCATGCCATCGGCCGGCTGGATCGGGGCACCACGGGGCTCCTCCTCTTCACCAATGACGAGAAGCTGGTGGCCCACGTCACCTCCCCGGAGACGCACCTGCCCAAGCGCTACGTGGCCACCGTGCAGGGCACGGCGGACGAAGAGAAGGTCGAGCCCCTGCGCCGAGGTGTGCTGCTGGAGGACGGCCCGACGCGGCCCGCGAAGGTGAAGATCCGGGACGCCCACACCGTGGAGGTCTCCATCACCGAGGGCCGCCACCACCAGGTGAAGCGCATGCTCGGCGCGGTGGGGCTGCCCGTGCGCGCGCTGCACCGCGAGGCCGTGGGCGAGGTGGTGCTGGACGTGCCGGAGGGCACCTTTCGCCTCCTGACGCCCGAGGAGATCTCCCAAGGGCTGCGCTTCAGCGGCGCCGGCGCTGAGCGCACACACGGGCAACATTGATCCACCGAAGCGCTCCCGGCTGGGCTATGCCTCGGGCCTCCACACCCGCCTGCCCTGACGAGGAACAGACGATGCAGCGGCCCTACCGCTCCCGCTGGCCCACCCTCCTTCCCCTCAACGAGCACCTCGGGCCCTGAGCATGGCCGCGGACTACGATCTGGTGGTGCTGGGCTCGGGCCCGGCGGGCGAACATGGCGCCGTGCAGGCCGCCCGGCTGGGCAAGCGCGTGGCGGTGGTGGAGCGCGAGCCCGTCCTCGGCGGCACCGCGGCCAACACCGGCACCCTGCCCTCCAAGACGCTGCGCGAGACGGCGCTCTACCTCTCCGGCTACCGCGCGCGCGGCCTCTACGGCGTGGAGTCCACCCTGCGCCGCGAGGCCACGGTGTCCGACTTCCTCTACCGCGAGCGCCGGGTGAAGGAGATGGAGCGCCAGCGCATCGGCCAGAGCTTCCAGCAGCACGGCGTGGAGGTGGTGCAGGGCACGGGCTCGCTCGCGGACGCGCACACCGTGGTGGTGCAACACCCGGGGCTGCCCGAGCGCCGGCTCACGGGCGAGCACCTCCTCATCGCCACCGGCTCCTCCCCCTACCGGCCCCCGCTCTACCCCTTCGGCGATCCCCGCGTGCACGACTCGGACGAGATCCTCGACCTCACCGAGCTGCCACGCGCCATGGTGGTGGTGGGCGCCGGAGTGATCGGCTGTGAGTACGCGTGCATGTTCGCCGCGCTCGGCATCCCCGTGACGCTGGTGGAGCCCCGTGCGGAGCTGCTGTCCTTCCTGGACGACGAGTTCTCCGCGCTGCTGCGCCAGCGCATGGAGGCGCTCGGGGTGCGCATGCGCCTGGGGCACTCGGTGGAGGCCATCCAGGTGCCGGAGAGGGCCACCGAGCCCATCCGGCTGACGCTCTCCGGAGGCGAGGCGCTGGAGGTGGACCAGGTGCTGGTGGCCTCGGGCCGCACCGCCAACACCCGCGGGCTCGGGCTGGAGGCGCTCGGCATCACGCTGGGCCCCCGCGGCCACGTGGAGGTGGGCCCCGCGTACCAGACGGCCGTGCCCCACATCTTCGCCGTGGGAGACGTGATCGGCTTCCCCGCCCTGGCCTCCACCTCCATGGAGCAGGCCCGCGTGGCGGTGCTCCACGCCTTCGGCAGGCCGCACACGCCCTCGCCCATCCTGCCCTACGGCATCTACACCATCCCCGAGGTCTCCATGGCCGGGGAGACCGAGGAGGCCCTCCGCGCCAGGGGCATCCCCTACGTGGCGGGCCGCGCCCCGTTCCTCACCAACCCGCGCGGGCAGATCATCGGCGAGGCGCATGGGCTGCTGAAGCTGCTCTTCCACCGCGAGAGCCAGAAGCTGCTGGGCGTGCACGTGCTGGGCGAGCAGGCCTCGGAGCTGGTGCACGTGGGCCTCACGGCGCTGGTGGCCGGGGCCGGCGCGCAGCTCTTCGTGGAGACGTGCTTCAACTACCCCACCCTCTCGGAGGCCTACAAGGCGGCCACCTGGGACGCGCTCCACCAGCTCCAGGCCGGCGCGCGGTGAGCGGAGGGCGGCTCAGCGGGACTGCTTGAGGCTGCCCACCGTGAGCCCCGTCATCTGGGGCGCCACGCGGTTGATGCCATCCGCGGACGAGCGGGCCAGCGTCTTCGCGGGCGCGGCGAGGGGGCCTGCGGGCGCGGCCTTCTCCTCCCCGGCCGCTCCCCTGAGCAGCTCCCGCACGCGCTGCCACCGGGCCTTCTCCTCGGAGATCAGGCGGCTGAGCTCCTCGCGCGCAGCGGGATTCTCCAGCTCGCCCGCCGCGGCCGCCACCTTGTCGAGGAACGGCATCAGGTAGCCAAAGTCCCTGTCGAATGCCTCGGGGTTCGCCACGTGGTCCTCCGCCGTGAAAAGGGGCGCCACCCTACCCCATCCCCAGGCGGAGAGGGGAGCGGCCGCGCCTCCGAGTGTCCGCTAGCCGTGGTACACGCGCGAGGCGACGATCTGGCCTGCCTTCACCTCCAGCACCTCGGCCACCGGCAGGGGTGGCTCTCCCGGGGCGTGGCGCAGGTACTCCATGAAGACGCGGTCCGCGTCCGCCGTGAGCGCCGTCTCCTCGTACCGCAGCCCTGGCAGCCGGGCGATCGCCTCCCTCCACCACCGCTCCAGCGCCTGCCGGCCCACCAGCCTGCCGCCCGTCTCCGGGTGCAGCACCCGGATCTTCGGCGAGGTGTGGGTGGCATCCTCGGCGTACAGCGCTACCAGCGCCGCCACGTCGTAGGCGTTGAAGGCGCGCAGCCAGGCCCGCGCCAGGGAGAAGTTTTCGGTCGCACCCATGGTTGAAACCCTCGGAAACGCACGGCGGCCCCCCGCCCTGCAACAGCCAGGCCTCCTCTATATAAAAGGAGGGAGCCGGATCGGTAGGCGGGGGTGGGAGCCCGTAGGCCCCATCGAGATGCGGATTTGGCTGGAAAGTTCAACCTATGGGAAGTAGAGGCCCCGCCTGCCCTGTTCCCTGAGGCGTTTTTCAATAGAAGAAGGACCGGATCGTGGCCTCCAACGTACCCATCGAAAAGATTCGCAACATCGGCATCTCCGCCCACATCGACTCGGGCAAGACGACTCTGTCTGAGCGCATCCTGTTCTACACCGGCCGGATCCACGAGATCCACGAGGTGCGCGGCAAGGATGGCGTCGGCGCCAAGATGGACTCGATGGATCTCGAGCGCGAGAAGGGCATCACCATCCAGTCCGCCGCCACCTACGCCATGTGGGGCGACTACAACATCAACCTGATCGACACCCCGGGACACGTGGACTTCACCATCGAGGTGGAGCGCGCCCTGCGTGTGCTCGACGGCGCCATCCTCGTGCTGTGCTCCGTGTCCGGCGTGCAGTCCCAGTCCATCACGGTGGACCGGCAGATGAAGCGCTACAAGGTCCCGCGCATCGCGTTCGTCAACAAGATGGACCGCGCAGGCGCCAACTATGACCGCGTGGCCGCCCAGCTGAAGGAGAAGCTCCACCACCACCCGGTGAAGCTCGAGTTCCCCATCGGCGCGGAGGACCGCTTCCAGGGCCTCATCGATCTCCTCAAGATGAAGGCCTACTACTTCGACGGTGAGAACGGCGAGAACATTCGCGAGGAGGCCATCCCCGCGGACATGCTCGAGGAGGCCAAGGCGCGCCGCCAGGAGATGATCGAGGGCGTGGCCGAGGTGGATGACCAGCTCGGCGAGCTGTTCCTCTCGGACGCGGCCATCACCGAGGAGCAGATCCGCGCGGCCATCCGCCGGGCGACCATCGCCCTGAAGATGACGCCGGTCATGTGCGGCTCGGCCTACAAGAACAAGGGCGTGCAGCTGCTGCTGGACGCGGTGTGCAACTTCCTGCCGACCCCCAAGGAGGCCACGAACATCGCCCTGGACCAGAAGAACAACGAGGCCCAGGTCATCCTCGAGTCGGATCCGGCCAAGCCCTTCGTGGGCCTGGCGTTCAAGCTGGAGGATGGGCGCTACGGGCAGCTCACCTACATGCGCGTCTACCAGGGGCGCGTGTCCAAGGGTGACTTCATCATCAACCAGTCCAACCAGAAGAAGGTGAAGATCCCCCGCATCGTGCGCATGCACGCCAGCGAGATGAACGACATCACCGAGGGGCAGGCCGGTGACATCATCGCCCTGTTCGGCGTGGAGTGCGCCTCTGGCGACACGTTCACCGACGGCAGCGTGCAGTACACGATGACGTCCATGCACGTGCCGGACGCGGTGATCTCGCTCGCGGTGAGCCCCAAGGAGCGCACCTCGACGGCCAACTTCTCCAAGGCCCTCAACCGGTTCACCAAGGAGGATCCGACCTTCCGCGTGCACCGCGACGAGGAGAGCGCCCAGACGATCATCAGCGGCATGGGCGAGCTGCACCTGGAGATCTACATCGAGCGCATGCGGCGCGAGTACAACTGCGAGGTGATCGCCGGCAAGCCGCAGGTGGCCTACCGCGAGACGATCAGCCAGAAGGGCGAGTTCGCCTACACTCACAAGAAGCAGACCGGTGGCTCCGGTCAGTTCGCGCGCGTGTGCGGCTACATCGAGCCCCTGCCGGCCGACGCCGTGCAGCAGTACGAGTTCGTGGATGACATCGTCGGCGGCTCCATCCCCCGCGAGTTCATCCCCGCGTGCGACAAGGGCTTCCAGGAGGCCATCAAGAAGGGCACCCTCATCGGCTTCCCGGTGGTGGGCGTGCGCGTGGTCATCAACGACGGCGCGTTCCACGCGGTGGACTCCAGCGAAATGGCGTTCAAGACGGCGGCCATCATGGCCTTCCGCGAGGGCTACGCGGCCGCCAAGCCCGTGATCCTCGAGCCGCTGATGAAGGTGGAGGTGCAGGCGCCCGAGGAGTTCCAGGGCTCCGTGGTGGGCCAGCTGAACCAGCGCCGCGGCACCATCCTCAGCACCGAGAACCGCGAGGGCTACCTCATCGCGGTGGCCGAGGTGCCGCTGAACACCATGTTCGGCTACTCCACGGACCTGCGCTCCGCCACCCAGGGCAAGGGTGAGTACACGATGGAGTTCGCGAAGTACTCGCCCGTGCCGAAGAACGAGGCCGAGGCGCTGATGGCGGCCTACCGCGAGAAGCTGGCGGCCGAGCAGGCCGCGCGGAAGTAGCCCGCGGGGCGACAAGACAGATCCCAGCAGCACAGGGAGGGCGCCTCGCGGGTGGAGGCGCCCTCTGCCTTTTTCAGGCCCCGCCACCGCGCGGGCGCCGCGCACCCGCGACAGGAAATCATGACTTTTGACGAACTGAAGCTCTCTGAAGCGCTGCTGCGCGCCGTGAAGGCCGAGGGCTACACCATCCCCACCCCGATCCAGACGCAGGCCATCCCGCCCGCGCTCGAGGGCCGGGACGTGCTCGGCTGCGCGCAGACGGGCACGGGCAAGACGGCGGCCTTCGCGCTGCCCATCCTCCAGCGGCTCACCCAGGGGCGCCCGACGCCCCCCGCGCAGGGCCGCCCCATCCGCGCGCTCATCCTCACCCCCACGCGCGAGCTGGCCAGCCAGATCGGCGAGAGCTTCCAGGCCTACGGGCGCTTCACGAAGCTGTCGTGGGCGGTGATCTTCGGCGGCGTGGGCCAGAACGCCCAGGAGCAGGCGCTGCGGCGCGGCGTGGACGTGCTGGTGGCCACCCCGGGCCGCTTGCTGGATCTGATGAGCCAGGGGCTCGTCTCGTACAAGGCGCTCGAGGTGTTCGTGCTGGACGAGGCGGACCGGATGCTGGACATGGGCTTCATCCATGACGTGAAGCGCGTGATCGCCGCGCTGCCCCCCAAGCGGCAGACGCTCTTCTTCTCCGCGACGATGCCGCCGGAGATCCAGGCGCTCTCCAAGAGCCTGCTCAAGGATCCGGCCCGCGTGGAGGTGGTGCCCCAGTCCACCACGGCGGAGAAGGTGGATCAGCGGCTGTACTTCGTGGAGCGGGAGCAGAAGCGGCACCTGCTGGTGCACCTGCTGGGCGACGCGGGGATCCGGCGCGCGCTGGTGTTCACCCGCACCAAGCACGGCGCCAACCGGGTGACGAAGCAGCTGGCGGCCGCGCGCATCTCCGCGGAGGCCATCCACGGCAACAAGAGCCAGAACGCGCGCGAGCGGGCGCTGGACGCCTTCAAGGACGGGAGCTGCCGCGTGCTGGTGGCCACGGACATCGCCGCCCGAGGCATCGACATCGAGGGCATCACCCACGTCATCAACTTCGATCTGCCCAACATCCCCGAGTCCTACGTGCACCGCATCGGCCGCACCGGGCGCGCGGGGGCGGCGGGCACCGCCCTCTCCTTCTGCGACACGGAGGAGCGCGCGTACCTGAAGGACATCGAGCGGACCATCCGGCGCCACGTGCCGGTGGTGGCGGATCACCCGTTCCGCTCCGGGCAGTCGGCCCCGGCGCCCACGTCGCTGGACGCGGCGCAGGGCGGCCAGCGCGCCCAGGGTGGCCAGCGGCCCCAGGGCGGCGCGCAGCGCTCCGGCGAGGCGCGGGGAGGCGGGGCCCAGGCTCACGGCCCTCGCGGCGAGGGGCGCAGGCGGCGGCGGGGCCGTGGCGGCTCCGGCGCCCAGGGCGGCGGTGCACGGCAGTCACAGGGCCAGCACCGGGGCTCGGAGGGGCGGAGCTCCTCGGGCCAGGCTCCCGCGCCGGCTCCGGCCGCGCGTCCGGCGCCTCCTCCGGTTCGCACCGCCCCGAAGTGGCTCTGAGGTTGAGGTAAAGAGGGCCCCGTGACCCTGCTCCGCGCCGCCAACGTCCAGCTCACCTTCGGCAGTCGTACCGTCTTCCAGGGGCTCACCCTCACCCTCGAAGAAGGTGAGCGCGTGGGCCTGGTCGGGGTGAATGGCTCGGGCAAGTCCTCGCTGATGAAGATCCTGGCGGGGGTGGCGCGCTCGGACGCGGGGGAGCTGCAGCTGCGGCGCGGGGCCCGCGTCACCTACCTGCCCCAGGAGCCCGAGTTCCCCGAGGACGCCACGGTGGCCTCGGAGCTGTCCGTCTCGCAGGGGCCGCTGAAGGAGGCGCTCGCGGCGCACGCGGAGCTGAGCCGCAAGCTGGAGTCCACGCCCGCGGAGGCGCAGGGCAGGCTGCTGGAGCAGCTCTCCGCGCTGGCGGACCGCATCGAGCACCTGGGCGGCTGGGACACGGAGCACCACGCCAGGATGCTGCTGGATCGGCTGGGCGTGAAGGACTGGGAGCGGCCGGTGGCGCAGCTGTCCGGCGGCCTGCGCAAGCGCGTGGCGATCGCCCGGGCGCTGCTCACGCGGCCGGACCTGCTGATGCTGGACGAGCCCACCAACCACCTGGACGCGGACACGGTGGACTGGCTCGAGGAGGAGCTGGACAAGCTCCCCGGCGCGCTGCTGCTGGTGACGCACGATCGCTACTTCCTGGACGGGCTGGTGGATCGGATCGTCGAGATCCAGCCTGGCGAGGGCGTCGTCTCGTACCCGGGTAACTACGAGGCGTACGTGGAGCAGAAGCTGGTGGCGCAGGAGAACGCGGCCCTCGCCCAGCACAAGCGCGAGCGGTGGATCGCCCAGGAGGTGGCGTGGCTGCGGCGCGGGCCCGAGGCGCGGCGCACCAAGAGCAAGGCGCGCATTGACCGGGCGCGCAAGCTGATGGCGGAGCGGGGCTTCGAGCGGCCCAAGGTGGCGGCGCTCCAGGTGATGGCGGCCCCGCGGCTGGGGCACACCGTGATCGAGGCGGAGGGGATCCAGAAGTCCTTCGGCGAGCGGACCGTGCTGAAGGGCGTGGACTTCCGGCTGCAGCGCGGCGAGCGCGTGGGGCTGGTGGGGCCCAACGGCGTGGGCAAGACGACGTTCCTGCGCGTGCTGCTGGGCGAGCTGCCGCCGGACGGCGGGAAGCTCGTCATCGGCAAGAACACGAAGGTGGCGTACTACGATCAGACCCGGGCCTCGCTGGATCCGGAGCAGACGGTGTACGAGGCCGCCTCGAAGGGCGAGGACTGGGTGGAGATGGGGGACAAGAAGATCGCCCTCCGGGACTACCTGGACGACCTGCTGTTCCCGGTGCCGATGCAGCGCCAGAAGGTGGCGGCGCTGTCGGGCGGTGAGCGCAACCGGCTGCTGCTGGCGCGGCTCTTCCTGGAAGGCGCCAACGTGCTGGTGCTGGACGAGCCCACGAACGATCTGGACATCGTCACCCTGAACATCCTGGAGGGGCTGCTGCTGGGCTTCACCGGGAGCGTGCTGCTGGTGACGCACGATCGGTACTTCCTGGACAAGGTGGCCACCTCCATCCTGGCCTTCGAGGGGGAGGGGCGCGTCACGCGCTACGAGGGCAACTACGCCATGTACCGGCGCCTGAAGGCGCAGGCGGAGGCGGCCAAGGCGGCGGAGGCCCCCGTGGCCGCGCCGAAGAAGGAGGCCCCGGCCGCCCCCTCCGAGGCTCCGAAGGCGGCGAGGAAGCCCGGGAAGCTCTCGTACAAGGAGCAGCGGGAGCTGGAGGGGATGGAGGCGGCGATCGAGGCGGCCGAGGGGCGCAAGGCGGAGCTGGAGGCGAAGCTGGGGGATCCGTCCGTCTACAGCAGCGCCTCGAAGGTACCGGAGCTCCAGCGAGAGCTGGAGGCAGCGACGACCGAGGTGGATCGGCTGTACGCGCGCTGGCAGGAGCTCCAGAACCTCGTCAGCGGCACCTGAGCTACTCGGCCCGCAGCGCCACCAGGGGGTCCACGCGCGAGGCCCGGTACGCCGGCAGCCACGTGGCCACCAGGGCCACCGCCAGCAGTCCCCCCGGCGCCACCAGGAACACCATCGGATCCTTCGTGCTCACCTCGTACAGGAGGTGTGAGAGCAGCCGCGTGAGCCCGAAGGCGCCTGCCACGCCCAGCGTCACGCCCACCAGCACCGGAGCCATCCCCTGCCGCAGGACGAGCCACACCACCTGGCGAGGCGTCGCCCCCAGCGCCAGCCGCACCCCGAGCTCCTGGGTCCGCTGGTTCACCAGATAGGACAGCACGCCATAAATGCCCACCGCGGCCAGCACCAGCGCCAGGCCCGCCATCAGCCCCAGCAGCAGCGTGCTGAAGCGCTGCGGGCCGAGCGCGCGTGAGACGATCTCCTCCATGCTCACCACGTCCGTCACCGGCTGCTGCGCGTCCACCGCATGGATCTCTCGCAGCACGGCCGTGGCGAGCAGCTCGTCAGCCTCCGCTGCGCGGACGACGAGGCTCTGCGACACCAGCCGCACGGCCATCGTCAGGTATGGCGCGGGCATCTGCCCCAGCGGGATGTAGACGATGGCAGGCGGCTCCTCCTCCAGCCCCCCCTCGAGGACATCACGCACCACGCCGATGATCTCCCGAGGCGCCGGATCGCCGTACGGCGCAATCTCGCGCCCGAGGAGGATTCGCGCCCCGATCGGATCCTGCCCAGGCCAGTAGCGGCGCGCAGCCGCCTCATTGATGACCGCCACAGGCGCGCTGCCCTGCTTGTCCAGGTCGTCCACGAGCCGCCCCCGCACCAGCTCGATCTTCAGGGCGGGGAAATAGCCGCCCGTCACGGGCCGGTAGAGCACCTCCCCCACCCGCTCGCTGATGACCTCCCCGCGCTCGTACTGCTGGATGACGATGTCCTGCCTGGCGCCAGTCTCGAAGGGCAGCGACAACGCGAACCCCACCGCCTCCGCACCGGGGAGGGCCCGCCCCCGCTCCAACACTCGCTGGACGAAGGCCCCGTACGCCTCGGGGTTGCCATAGCGCTTCTCGGGGAGGGAGAGCTTCATCGTCAGCACACCCTCCGGATCTATCCCCGGAGAGACGCCGCGCAGCAGGACGAAGCTCTTCACCAGCAGCGCGGCGCTGATGAGCAGGATGACCGCGAGCGCCACCTCGCTCACCACCAACAACCGTCGGGTGCGGCTCCCTGCCGGCCCGGAGGTGGCACGCGAGGAAGTCACCTGCTGAAAGCCACGCGGATCCAGCTGGGTGGCATGCCATGCCGGCAGCAGCCCGAAGAGCAGGCCCGTGAGGACGGACACGCTCAGGGTGAACACCAACACGGAGCCATCGATGTGGACCTCTTCCAGCCGGGGAACCTCCCTCGGCACCAGCGCGAGCAGCATGGGCAACATCCAGCCCGCCAGCACCAGCCCCAGCACACCTCCCATCCCGGAGAGGAGGACGCTCTCGGTGAGCAGCTGGCGGGCGATGCGGCCGGGGCTCGCCCCCAGCGCCGTCCGCATGGCCAGCTCACGGCCTCGCGCCGCGGCTCGCGCGAGCTGCAGGTTGGCCAGGTTCACGCAGGCGATCAGGAGCACCGCCACCACCGCGCCCAGCAACATCAACAGCGCGGGCCGCACCTTCTGTACCCCCTGGGACTGAAGCTCGCTGGCATCCCACCAGTGCCCGGCAGGGACCGCGGCCGGGCGGCTCGCACGAAGCTGCTCTCCCTGCGCCTTCACCAGAGAGGCCACCTGCCCCGGCTCCGCCTCCGGCTTCAACCGGCCCACCACCGAGAGGAAGTACGCATTCTCCGTGCTCGCCAGATCAAGCTGGAGCGGTATCCAGAGCTGCGCATGCTCCGGGTACTGGAACCCGGGTGGCGCGACGCCGACGATGGTATAGGCCTCACCGTTGAGGGTGAGGGACTTGCCCAGGACCTGCGGGCTCCCCCCAAAGCGGCGCTGCCACAGGCCATGGCCCAGCACCACCACCCGCGGCCCGCCTGGCACATCCTCCTGGGGCATGAAGCCGCGGCCGAGTGCAGGCGAGGTGCCCAGCACCTCGAAGAATGACTGCGTCACCCGCCCCCCCAATACGCGCTCGGGAAGGCCGGCTCCGCTCAGGTTGAAGCCGCTGTTCATCGTCGGCCAGGCCGCCAGCTGGGAGAACGGTTGGGCCTGCCCGGACAGAAAGACCAACTGGGGGACGGAGAAGGGGCCAGCCCCCCCGGCCGGGTCGCGGCGCACCATGTAGAAGAGGCGCTCGGGCTCCGGAAAGGGCAGCGAGCGCAGCAGCACCCCGTTCACCACGCTGAAGAGGGCCGTATTCACCCCGATGGCCAGGGCCAGCGTGAAGATGGCCACGACAGTGAACCCTGGGCTCTTGCGGAGGATGCGGACGGCGAAGCGGAGATCGTCGCGCAGCTCGGCCATGCCCGGACGATCGCACGTCCCGGGAGGAAAGGCACTCCCCGGGAGCGTGAACCGGGGTGTCAGCCTCCCCGGCGGCTAGTCCGCCCGCAGTGCGACCATCGGATCCACGCGCGAGGCCCGGCGCGCCGGCAGCCACGTGGACACCAGGGCCACGCCCACCAGCACCACCGGCGCCGCGACGAAGGCCACCGGATCCAACGCGCTCACGGCATACAACAGACGCTCCAGCAGCCGCGTGAGCCCGAAGGCCCCCACCACCCCCAGCGCCACTCCCACGCCGACGGTGGACAGCCCCTGCCCCAGCACGAGCCGCACCACCTCGCCGCGCGTGGCCCCCAGCGCCAGGCGCACGCCGATCTCCCGCGTCCGCTGGTTCACCAGGTAGGACAGCACGCCGTAGATGCCCACCGCGGCCAGCACCAGCGCCAGGCCCGCCATCAGCCCCAGCAGCAGCGTGTTGAAGCGCTCGGAGCCCAGCGAGCGCGCGACGACCTCCTCCATGCTCACCACGTCCGTCACCGGCTGCAGCGAGTCCACCGCCCAGATCTCCCGCTGC
Organism: Myxococcaceae bacterium; assembly: GCA_016926755.1. Lineage (GTDB taxonomy): Bacteria > Myxococcota > Myxococcia > Myxococcales > Myxococcaceae > Hyalangium. Next base: position 24,386 of record JAFGNZ010000133.1, read on the forward strand.
ACCGCCGCCGCCAGGGGCGCGGTGTCCCCCTTGGCGCGCACCAGCAGGCCCTGCGGCAGCAGGCGCACCAGCATCGTCGAGAGCCCCGGAGCCATCTGCCCCACCGGGAGGTAGAGGATGGCGGGGGGCTCCCGCTGCAGGCCCACCTCGCGCACGTCGCGCACCACGCCGATGATCTCCCGAGGCTCGGCATCCGCGAGCTGCGGCACCGAGTGGCCGACGCGGATGCGCTGGCCAATGGGATCCTGCCCGGGCCAGTACTTGCGCGCCGTGGCCTCGTTGATGATCGCCACGGGCGTGCTCCCGTGCCGATCCGTGTCGGTGAGCAGCCGCCCGCGCACCAGCCCGATCTTCAGCGCCTCGAAATAGCCGGGCATCACCGGCCGATAGTGCGCGAGCCCCGTCCCCTCTTCGCTGTCGGGCCCCTGGCTGCGGCCCTCGATGGCGAAGTCCATGTCGGCGCCAGCCCCGAAGGGGAGCGAGGGCGCGAAGCTCGCCCCCTCCACGCCAGGCAGCGCCCTCACCCGCTCCAGCACGCTCCGGCCGAAGGACTCGAGGGCCTCCGGAGCGCCGTAGCGCGCCTCGGGCAGGGAGAGCTTCATCGTCAGCACGTCCTTCGGCTCGAAGCCGGTGGCCGTGCCGCTGAGGCTCGCGAAGCTCTTCACCAACAGCGCGGCGCCCACGAGCAGGATGACGGCGAGCGCCACCTCGCTCACCACCAGCAGCCGCCGCGTCCGGTTCCCCGCCGGCCCGGAGGTGGCACGCGCCGCGCTCACCTTGAGCGAGCCCTGCAGATCCGCCCGCGCGGACTGCCACGCGGGCAGCAACCCGAAGAGCAGGCCGGTGAGCACCGACACGCCCAGGGTGAAGGCCAGCACGCTGCCGTCGATGTGCACCTCGTCCGGCAGGGGCAGCCCCTCCGGCGCGAACGCCAGCAGCGAGGGGATGGCCCACGAGGCCAGCAGCAGCCCCAGGGCGCCGCCGAGGCCGGAGAGGAGGACGCTCTCGGTGAGGAGCTGGCGGATGATGCGGCCGGGGCTCGCCCCCAGCGCGGTGCGCACGGCCAGCTCCCGCTCCCGGCTGGCGGCCCGCGCGAGCTGCAGGTTGGCCAGGTTCACGCAGGCAATCAGCAGCACCAGCCCCACCGCGCCCAAGAGCACCAGCAGCGCCGGCTTCACCTGCCGGGTCTCCAGGAACTGGAGCTGCCCTGCCCCCATCCACTGCTCCGCGCGCACCGCGCCCGAGCGGCTCGCGCGCAGCTGCTCGCCCTGCACCTTCAGCACGGAGTCCACCTGCGAGGGATCCACCCCGCGCCTCAGCCGGCCGATGACCACCAGGTAGCTCGCATCCTCCGTGCTGGCCGGATCGAGCTGCGCGGGAGTCCAGAGCTGGGCGCGCTCGGGGTGCTGGAAGCCGGGCGGCGCGACGCCGACGATGGTGTAGGGCTCGCCGTTGAGGGTGAGGGAGCGGCCGATGATGTCCGCGCTCCCCCCGAGGCGGCGCTGCCACAGGCCATGGCTCAGCACCGCCACCCGTGCCCCGCCTGGCACGTCCTCCTCCGGCAGGAAGCCCCGGCCCAGCGCGGGCTGGATGCCCAGCACCTCGAAGAACGGCTGCGTCACCCGCGCCCCCAGCACGCGCTCGGGCAGGCCGTCCCCGCTCAGGTTGAAGCCGCTGTTGAGCGCCGGGTAGGCCGTCATGCCCGAGAACGGCTGCTCCTGCCCGGCCAGGAAGGTGTACGCGGGGACGGAGAGCGAGGGGATGATCCCGTCCACATTGCGGCGCACCACCTGGAAGAGCCGATCGGGCTCCGGGAAGGGCAGCGGCCGCAGCAGCACCCCGTTCACCACGCTGAAGATGGCCGTGTTGGCCCCGATGGCCAGCGCCAGCGTGAGGATGGCCACGGCGGTAAACCCCGGGCTCTTGCGAAGAACGCGGGCGGCAAATCGGAGGTCTTCAAGCAGTGCGGCCATGGGCTCCCCTGTCCGGTAGGCTTCCTACGCACCACGGAAAAACCGATTGCAGAGGCCTGCCCTCGGCGGCCCGGCCGCTGGGGGAAGCCTGGGGCCACACCGCGCGTTGCAGGCCAGCCCCTTCACAGGCCCCGCGTCTGTGCTAGGTAGGCCGCCCCCTTACCTCTCCAGAATCCCCATGATCCGGCTCGACAACATCGGCAAGCAGCACGGCCAGCAGATCCTCTTCATCGAAGCCTCCGCCCAGCTCAACCGGGGGGAGAAGATCGGCCTGGTCGGCCCCAACGGCGCGGGCAAGTCCACCCTCTTCCGCATGATCATACAGCAGGAGCACCCGGATGAGGGCCAGGTCTCGGTCGACCGCGGGGTGAGCATCGGCTACTTCGACCAGGATGTGGGCGAGATGGCCGGGATGACGGCCGTGGCCGCCACCATGGAGGGCGCCGGCCCGGTCGCCCAGGTCGCCGCCGAGCTCAAGGAGCTGGAGGCCGCCATGGCCGACCCCGAGCGCATGGATGAGCTGGACAAGCTCATCGAGCGCTTCGGCGTGGTGCAGGGCCGCTATGAAGAGCTGGGCGGCTACGCGCTCGAGGGGCGCGCGCGGGAGATCCTCGCGGGCCTGGGCTTCACCCAGGAGATGATGGACGGGGATGTGGGCGCGCTGAGCGGCGGGTGGAAGATGCGCGTGGCGCTGGCCCGCATCCTCCTGATGCGGCCGGACGCCATGCTGCTGGACGAGCCGAGCAACCACCTGGACATCGAGTCGATCATCTGGCTGGAGAACTTCCTCAAGGGCTACGAGGGCGCCCTGCTGATGACGAGCCACGACCGCGCGTTCATGAACCGCGTGGTGACGAAGATCATCGAGATCGACGGCGGCAACCTGACGACGTACTCGGGCGACTACGAGTTCTACGAGCGGCAGCGCGCCCAGAACGAGCGCCAGCAGCAGGCGCAGTTCGAGCGCCAGCAGGCCATGCTGGCCAAGGAGCTGAAGTTCATCGAGCGCTTCAAGGCGCGCGCCTCGCACGCCGCCCAGGTGCAGAGCCGGGTGAAGAAGCTGGAGAAGATCGAGAAGGTGGAGCCGCCCAAGCGCCGGCAGACGCTCGTCTTCGAGTTCCAGCCCCCCCCGCGCTCGGGCGACGACGTGGCGAAGCTGGAGCAGGTGGTGAAGGGCTACGGCCAGCGCCGCATCTACGACGGGCTGGACTTCCTGGTGCGCCGGGGCGAGCGCTGGTGCGTGATGGGGGTGAACGGCGCCGGCAAGTCCACGCTGCTCAAGCTCATCGCCGGCGAGGCCCAGCCGGATGACGGGGCGGTGACGGTGGGCTCCAGCGTGAAGATGGGCTACTTCGCCCAGCACGCCATGGAGGTGCTGGCGCCGGAGGTGACGGTGTACGAGTCCCTGGTGAACCGCTTCCCGCGCGCCTCCCAGGGCTCGCTGCGCGCGCTGGCCGGGTGCTTCGGCTTCTCGGGGGAAGAGATCGACAAGAAGTGCCGGGTGCTCTCCGGCGGCGAGAAGGCGCGGCTGGTGCTGGCGCAGATGCTCTACGATCCGCCCAACTTCCTGGTGCTGGACGAGCCCACCAACCACCTGGACATGGCCACCAAGCAGATGCTCATCACGGCGCTGGCCAACTACGAGGGCACCATGCTCTTCGTCAGCCACGACCGGCACTTCCTGGCGGCCCTCTCCAACCGGGTGCTGGAGCTGACGCCCGAGGGCGTGCACCAGTACGGCGGCGGCTACACGGAGTACGTGGCGCGCACGGGCCAGGAGGCCCCGGGCCTGCGCCACTGACCGGAATTCCGGGGCCGCGTCTTTTCCGCGTGCGACGCGCTACGTTGGCAATAGAGTGCGCGCGTCGCCTCGCAACGAAAGACACGCGCCGATGTCCCGTCACACCCTGCTCTCCCTCTCTGTCTTCACGCTGTCGCTCCTCTCCACCCCCTCGCTCGCGCAGTCGCGCCTGCCGGCCTTCGATCTGGAGCGGCTCCAGTTCGATCCCGGCGCGCTCGGCTCGCTCGTCGTCGGCACGGGCCGCACGCTGGAGCAGGGCGTCTTCCGCGGCTCGGTCCAGATCCAGTACGCCCAGCAGCCCCTCACCTTCCAGGATCGGTGGGATCCCCAGACGGGCGAGGCGCTGGTGGAGGGCAAGTTCACCACCCACCTCACCGCGGCCTACGGCGTGCTGCCCTGGCTCGAGGTGGGGGCGCAGGTGCCGTTCATCCTCAACCAGACGGGCACGCGCACGTTCGAGGCGCTGCCGCCCGCCAAGACCGGGCTGGGCACCCCATGGCTGGGGGTGCGCGCCGGCGTGCTGAGCATGAAGAACGGCGCGCCGCTGAACCTCGCGCTGGACGTGTCGGCCGGACTGCCCGTGGGCAGCGGCGAGGCGCTCGCGCGGGATGACTTCGCCGTGTACCCCCGCCTCCAAGTGGGCTTCCAGGCGGAGTGGTTCCAGCTGGGCCTCGAGGCCGGCACCTTGCTGCGCTCGGAGACGGACATCACCCCATACTCGAACCGGCCCAACGACGTGATCGGCAACGAGCTGCGGCTGGGGGGCACGGTGACGTCCCTGGGCGGCAAGAAGACGCGCGGCGAGCTGAGCGTGCTGCTCGGGCTGCCCCTCTCGGGGGGCCGGATCAACACCGAGGTGCTCCTGGCCATCCGCCGCCACGTCCTGCCCTGGCTGGACCTCTACGTGCTCGGCGGCCCGGGGCTGGGAGTGGCCCTGGATACCCCCGCCTTCCGCGTCATCGCCGGCGCCTCCTTCTCCAACGGCCTGATCGACTGAGCCGCCTTGGAGCCGCTGCGCGCCGCACGCGAGGCCTGGCCCGGGATTGAGATCGATCCGGAGCAGTTCGCCGCGCATGTGGAGTCCCTTCGACGAGCGGGCGGAGGCTCGCCGGAGCATCTCGCCGATGTGTACCTGGCCTTCGCGGCCACGCAGGGCCATGCGGCGGCGCTCCGCGCCTTTGACGAGCACCTCCTGGCGGGGATCACCCCCGCCGTGCGCGGCGTGGACACCGCGGAGGACTTCATCGCCGAAGTGCGCCAGGTCTTGCGCGCGCGACTCCTCGTCGGGACCGGGGATGCGCCGCCGCGCATCGCCGAGTACAAAGGGCGCGGTCCCCTCCTGGCATGGGTCCGTATCGCGGCCGTGCGCGTCGCCCTGAACCTGAAGCGCGCCGAGGCGCCGGCGGCCGCCGCGGAGGACCTGCTGGGAGAGCTGGCGGCGAGCGAGCCGGATCCCGAGCTCCGCCACCTCAAGACCCTCTACCGCGCTGAGTTTGGCGCCGCGCTCCGCGAGGCCCTCGCGGCGCTCTCGGAGCGGCAGCGCGTGCTCCTACGGCTCCACTACGTCGATGGGCTCCGGCTGGCGCGGATCGCGAGGCTCTACCAGGTGCATGAGTCGACCGTCTCCCGGTGGGTGAGCAGCGCGGTCGACACGGTGTCCCTGAGCGCGAGACGTCGGCTCATCGAGCGCCTGGCCCTCTCGCCCTCCAGCTTCGACAGCGTGGCGCGCATGGTGCAGAGCCACCTGGATCTGAGCATCCGTCGCCTCCTGGGCGGTGCTGTTGGCTCCTCCGATCCCGGCACGTCCTGAGCCTCGCGGCTCCGCCTCCGATCTTTTTCCGCAAGATTTTCCCGGGGCCGTGTCCTGGGGGCATGGAGGTGCTCATGTCCTCGAGCCACATACGGATGCAGTCCCAGGGTCGTGTCGCGATGTCGGTCTTCCTCTGCTGCCTGATCGGCCTGGCCGCCAGCGGGTGTGGGAAGGAGGAGTCGGACGGCGCCGACTCGTTCATGTCCTCCGTGGAACAGGCCGCTTCCACGAGCGGGGGAAGGGTCCTCGAGGCCACACGGGAGGAGGTCGCCAGCGAGGTGTACCACTACAGCCTCCTGCTGCGGGTGGGAGACACCCCCAATGCCCGCCTGCGGCTCCACCGGGTGGTGCGGGAGCAGGCCCCGTGGCGGCCACGGCCGACGCGGCAGGCCGTGCTGCTGCTCCACGGCGACTTCTCCACCTTCACGTCCAACTTCGTTCCATCGCCACTCCAGGCCGAGCGCCCATCCGGCCATGGCCTGGCCGTGTACCTGGCCAGGCAGGGGATTGACGTGTGGGGTGTGGATCGCCGGTGGAGCACGGCTCCCTCGGAGGGAGCCTCCCTCTCCGATTTCGCCGGCATGGGGTTCGCGGCGGCGATCGACGACGTGGGGCGCGCACTGTCGTTGGCGCGAGCGCTGCGCGGCCTGACCGGCTCGGGTTCGGATCGAATGATCCTGGCCGGCTTCAGCCGCGGCGGACACCTCGCGTATACCTACGCCGCCGCGGAGGCGCGGCGACCGCTGGCCCAGCGCCACATCAAGGGACTGGTCCCCATCGACATCTACGCGGTGATCGCGCCTGGGGATGAGGCGCTCCGAGAGGGGGCGTGCGCTCGGAGCAACGAGGAGCGCGCCTGGCTCCAAGCGGGCCTGTACGACAGCGATAACAGCTGGTTCATCGATCTCGGCACGCTCGCCTCCTCCGCGCCCTCCGAGCCATCACCGCTCCTCGAAGGCTTCACCAACCGCGGCGCCCTCCTGGCCTTCGCATCACAGACCTACTGGCTCTACGCTCCCCAGCCCAACTACCACCTGGCGGGCGGCGTGCTCACGGACGGCGTGCCCACTGCGCTGCGCTACTCGCCCGAGGCGGTGTTCGCCCAGTGGCTCGCCAGCGCGCCCCGTCATCAAGCGCTGGCCGAGATCGCCGACAGCGACGCGCTCTTTTGTGGCGAGGCGCCCCTGCCGGTGGCCAGCTCCCTGGGTGAGATCCAGGTTCCGCTCTTCTACCTGGGGGCCGCGGGCGGGTTCGGTGATCACGGCGTGTACTCGACAGCGCTCGTCGGCTCCACCGACGTCTCCACGCACATCGTCCGCCGGCTGGAGGCCGCCCGCGAGGCAGAGGACTTCGGCCACGCGGACCTGCTCTACGCTGACGACGCGCCCGCGCTCGCGTGGCACCCGCTGGCGGCGTGGATCCTCCAGCATTGAGGAAGCGGCCGGCCGCTCCCGGCGAGATGGCCTGATCTAGGATACGCCGCATGGCAGGCTGCATCGCCGAGGATGACCTCCTCTCACTCGTTCAGGGCCAGCGCCCCCTCGGGGACATGTCCTCCCTCGAGGCCCACCTCGCGGACTGCCCCGCGTGCAGCGCCCTGCTCGCCACCCTGCTCTCGAACTCGAGCAGGGAGCAGGCGGGGGGCTGGGGCAACCTCGCGGGGCGCTCGCTCGGCCCCTACCGGCTGGACGTCCAGATCGGCGCAGGCGCGGCGGGCGAGGTGTACCGCGCCTGGGACCAGCGCCTGAACCGGCATGTGGCCGTGAAGGTGCTATCGCCACGCGTCGCTGACTCGCCGGAGCAGATACGCCGCCTGGAGGCGGAGGGGCGCGCGGCCGCGGCGATTGCCCACCCCAACGTCGTCACCGTGCATGACGTCGGCAGCCTCGACGGCATGCCGTTCATCGTGAGCGAGCTGATCGAGGGCGAGTCCCTGCGGAGCCTCATCGACCGTGGCGCCCTCCCCCGAGCGCGGGCACTCCAGCTGGGCCTGCAGCTCGTCCGCGGCCTCGCCGCCGCGCACGCGCGAGGCGTCGTGCATCGGGACCTCAAGCCTGAGAACCTGCTGGTGACCCGGGAGGGGACGCTGAAGATCCTCGACTTTGGCCTGGCCAGGCTCACGGAGACGAACCCTGGGCAGGAGCTCGATGCGACCCAGCCCGGCACGGTGCTCGGGACCGCGGGGTATCTGTCGCCCGAGCAGGCTCGGGGCGAGCCCGCAGACGCTCGCAGCGATCTCTTCTCCGTGGGGGCCATCCTCTATGAGCTGCTGAGCGGCCAGCGTGCGTTCGGTGGAGCCACCTTCGCCGAGCGCCTGTCGTCCGTACTGCGCGACACGCCCCAGCGCCTGGACGCCGAGGCCCTCGGCGCTGCGCTCCCGGTGGTGGCCCGGTGCCTTGAGAAGGACGCGAGCCGCCGCTGCCAGTCCGCGCAGGATCTCGCGTGGGTCCTGGAAGGCCTGATCAACGCCTCACAGGCCCCGGAGGCACCGGCCCTTCCCCGCTCGTCGCGAGCCGGGCCAGCACGGCCCCTCCCGCGCCGCTCCTTGTTGATAAGCATGGCCGCGAGCGGAATCGGCGGTGCCCTGCTGAGCCAGGTGCTGGTGCCCCGGCAGCCTCCCGTCTCCGCCAGGGTCCATCCGGCCTACCAGCAGCTGACCTACCGCCATGGCCGCCTCACGAGTGCCCGGTTCACCCGCGATGGGGGCAGCGTGGTGTACGCAGCCGCGTGGGATGGGCAGCCGCTGTCGGTCTACACCTCCCGGCTCGGTGGCGGAGGGACGCGCCCGCTGGCGCTGCCGTCCTCGGATGTGCTGGCGATCTCGTCCCGTGGCCAGCTCGCGCTGTGTCTCGGGCGCCGGTACGTCGCGGGGTTCCATACCCACGGCCAGCTCGCCATCGCTCCTCTCGAGGGCGGGGAGCCGCGGATCCTCGCGGACGCAGTGCAGGAGGCCGACTTCACCCCCGACGGACATGAGCTGGCGATCATCCGGCGAGGCGGCGACGGCTTCCGCCTCGAGCTGCCCCTGGGCAACCCCTTGTTCGAGACCCGGGGGTGGCTGAGCCACGCACGCCTCTCTCCCGAGGGTGAGCGGGTGGCGTGTCTCCTGCACCCCTCTCCAATGGACGATCGCGGCTCGCTCCTGGTCATCGAGCGCGGCACCGGCGCGGCGCGCGCGATCTCCGACGGGTGGAGCAGCATCGCCGGGCTGGCGTGGGAGCCCGACGGACGCGGGCTCTGGTTCACCGCGGCGAAGAGAGGCAGCAACAGCGCGCTCCGCTCCGTGTCCCTGGAGGGCCGAGAGGCGTTCATCGCGGAGACGACCGGCCGCCTCCGCCTGCATGATCTCTCCCAGGCGGGGCTCGCCCTGGTCACGCATGACACCTGGCGCATGCGCATGATGGTCCGAGCGCCAGGCGCGAGCGGCGAGGCCGATCTCTCGTTGTCAGATATCTCGCTGGCCGGAGACCTGTCGGCCGACGGGAGCACGCTCGTGTTCGGCGAGTTCGGCGACATCGAGCTGGAGAGCGGTAGCTACCTGCGGCCGACACATGGCGGCTCCGCGCTCCGACTCGGGGCCGGGCATCCGGCCTCCCTCTCCGCGAGTGGCCGTCACGTCCTCGCGGTCATGGGCGGCACACCGTCTCGCGTGCTCATCCACTCCACCTCAACGGGCGAGCAGCAAGAGCTGTCTCTCGGGCCCATCCATGAGGTGCTGGGCGTGCGGTGGAGCGGAGACGATCAGCTCGTCCTCGTCGGGGCTGTCCGCGAGCGCCCTCCCAGGCTCTGGCGCGTGGCCAGGAAGGCCGGCGCTCCCACACCGCTCACGGACGAGGGGCTCTTCGGGCACTGCCAGGTGAGCCCGGATGGGAAGCACGTGGCGTTCATCGCCGCGGACGGCCGGTGCCTGCTGCTCCCCGTCGATGCTCCGGGCGCCGTCCAGGTCATCCCCGGCAGCTACCGCGACGAACAAGTCTGCGGCTTTCGCGTGGGTGGCTCGGAGCTGTTCGTGCGCAGCCTCGCGCTCCCCATCCGCATCCGGCGCGTGGCCCTCAGCACCGGACACTCTGTGCCACACGCGGAGATACTCCCGCCCGCGCTGGGACTGAAAGGGGTCGACTCCTTCGTCCTGAGCGCCACGGGGGAGGCGTACGCCTACAGCTATGGTCAAGAGCTCAACCGGCTTTATGCCATGCGCCGCCGGGTGCCGGCGTGACGCGTCGTCAGCGGCCGCATGCCCTGTCCATGCTCCGTGTCCACCAGCGGCGCGAGTTTGCTGCCACCTGCCGAGCTGCGTCCTCGGTGGCTCCGAGGCGCTTCAGCTCCCGGTAGATGGTTGTTCCCCGCTTCCACTGCTTGAGTTGCACCATGCGTAGCCGGTGGCGGATCCACTCGTCCTGGGCCTCGAGGCCGGCGCCTTGCTGCGCTCGGAGACGGACATCACCCCGTACTCGAACCGGCCCAACGGTTACTGCACCCGATCCAGAAGCCCCATGCTCTGGTACGGCGAGCCCGGAGCGAGCCGCACGTCGTCCGGCGGATAGCCAAGGTCCTCCCAGATCTGTGGGGCCGTGCCGGGAACCGTCCCCGTGATCGAACTGCCGCTGATGTTGCGGTACATGACCCCCAGGTGCATCACGTAGTCTCCCGGCGGGTAGTACACCGGCGTGCTCGGGTCCGGGCAGCGGCCGCATGTCGCGGTCCACATCTCGACGCGCAGGTAGTCGAAGTCGGGCGGAAACCCGAAGTCGTTGAAGGCGACCGGGGCGACCGTTCCGCGAATGTTGCCGCTGGCCACCACGTTACCGGAGGATCCGTTCTCGCCCGCGAAGCGATTGGTCAGGTTCAAGCTCATGTCGAAGCGGTTGTCCTGGAGGACAACGGGGTTCTGCGACATGGCGATCCGGAACAGGTGATTGGGTTGGATCTCGTCGGGATACACCTCCGGCCGTTGCCAGCTGAATCCACGGAAGAAGTTCCGCTCGAAGCGATACGCGGTGATGCCATCCTGATCGCCGCCCAGATATGCCCCCAGCCCGCGGAACGACGAGTAGTAGTTGTCATGCAGCGTCAACACGTCGCCAGCGGCGTGGCTGTCGCCGTCTCGCACCTGGGCGAAGAACGAGATCAACGATCCCGCCGCCCCGATGAAGACGTTGTGGTGGATGGCGCCACGTCCGTAGCGGACAGCGATCTGGGTATTGTTGTCCTGCCAGCGCTGGAACGCGTCCTTCCAGTCGATGGCCGAGAGCGCGAAGACGTTGTTGTGAACGTTGGTGCCGTCGCCGAGCTGCCCAAGCTGCAGCGCTTCCGTAGCGGTTCGTAGCACCCGGCAGTTGGAGATCTCGAGGTTCTCCACCGGGTGCTGCGGGGGGGCCTGCGTGCTTCCGATGTAGAAGCCCTCGCTGCCGGTGTCGTGGATGTAGAGGTCGTGCAGCCACACGTTGCGCATGACCGCGGTGCCGTTGTTGTCGGTCTTCATGTTGATGCCAGCAAAGCCAACTTCCCGGATCTCCACGTACGACACCTCGAAATCCGTGGCCCCTCCCCCGATGGCCAGGCCGCTGTTCGACCGCCCCAGGTAGAAGTCGTCATCCATCAGGATGCCGTACGTGCCGCGCGTGTTGCTGTAGTTGTTCCCCTTGTGCCCGCGGAAGCCGGCGTCACCCGTCTGCGCGCCGGCATCGTCCTCGCCGGTCAGGATCCAGTGGGAGCCACCGCCCAGGGCGAACAGGTAGTAGTGCCCGAGACCTCCGACGCGGACCTGGCCTCCCTTGTTGGTGATCACCAACGGCCGTGCTGGGCTGCGCGCCGGCAGGTTGCCGATGTTGATGAAGGCGTAGTGTCCGGCAGACAGGTAGAGCCGATCGAGCGTGGACCAATCGACGGCGGGATATGTCTGCTGAATGTTGGGAAGATACAGCTTGCCGTTGGCCGGATACGGGAGGGTGAAGGTGTTCAACTGCGCGGTCGTCTTCCAGCCGAGGATCGCGTACTCCTTCGCGCGGTTGCTCATCACCGATGGAGAGCGGCAGAGCAGATAGCGAGCTCGGGGGGTGAGCACGCTCGCGCTCAGGTCCCGGTCTCGTATCCACGGCTCCTGCGAACCGGTGGACAGGCCCTGCGCGGTGTTGAAGTTCAAGCGGGTCTCGGTCATGCCGCTGTCGTTGACCGTGTCGACATCGTCATCCCACCAGAGTTCGGAGTACGGCGTCTGATCGCCGACGCTGAAGGTGCGGTACCGGGTCCAGGTGGAGCTGATCCTCACCGTGGCCCACTCGGGTCCAAAGTCGATGTAGCCGACTCGACCGGCGTAGTAGGGCGCGTCGCGCCCGCCGGTCCCGCCCACCGGCTGGCCAGCGCTGTTCAGCGTGGGCTGAGCGTCGAACGCGAACTGCATCGGGAAGTAGGCGCTCCCGGTAGCTGCGCCGGCGGCGATCGGCGTCAGCACCTGCACGGTCTGCGCGGACGCGGAGAATGCAACAACGCCACTGATGACGGCGACAGCGACAAGTGATCCTGGCCTGGCCATGAGCGCTCCCAGAGGAGAGCGGACGATACGGAGGCGCTCCATCAGCGACATCGTCCTGCGAGCCACCTGAAAGAAAGGCGACACGCACCGGCCCATGCCCGTTCGGAATCAGACTGCCGGAGTCATGGCCCTGGGGAGCCGTGTCGCATGAGGGAGAGGTCGGTGTACGACGATGTGCGACCGCAAAGATGTGTCGGCGCGGTGGAAACTTTCGATGAGGTGAGGCGGAGAATTCTTACAGGTAGGCAGCTTCCCTCACACACGCCTGCCACGCTCAAAGGAGGAGAGTCATGTTCGTGACCGCCTTTATCCACTTCATGGTCTCCACCTTCATGAGCGGAGTCCGCGCCACCACCGGGCAGGAGCTGAAGTGGCTTGCCAGCGCGCCGGTGGAGCTGCAGCGCCAGATGCGGGTGCAGATCGAGCTGCAGAAGGAGCAGGAGCTGGTCCAGATGCTCGTGCGGACCTTCGACGCGATCTGCGGGTGGCAGAAGGAGGAAGAGGCCCTCCGGAGCAGCGCGCGGGGGAGCAACCAGACGCGCGTCCGGTACTCGAGGGCCTGAGGTAAAGCGAGGGCGGAGCCGAAGGAGGAGCGGACGCCGCGCCGCGTCACCGCTGGGAGCGAGGCTTGCGCGCTTTCACACTCCGGCCACGCTTGCCCGTCTTGCGTGCCGCCGGCTTGGGGGTGGGCCCCCGCGCGAAGAGCTCCTGAGTGGACTCCACCGTCGCTGCCTTGCGCAGCCAGATCTTGAGCTGGGCGAGTCTACCAGGCCGTGCCCGTAGACAATCCCCACGCCCACCCCGTCGCACTCAAGCTCGCCCTGCTCCCCAGGGATCCTCGCTTCGCGCGCGAGGTGGAGCTGCTCTCGTGCACCCGACACCCCAGCATCCCCCGCCTGTGGGACCAGGGGGAGTGGCTGCACCCGGGCGGCACGCTCTACCCGTTCCTCGTGATGGACTGGGTGGAGGGAGTGCCGCTGTATGACCAGGCACGGCAGAGCAATCCCTCCTC
>JAFGNZ010000134.1 GCA_016926755.1 Myxococcaceae bacterium
CGTAGCTGGGGTGGCCGGTGCCGCAGCCCAGGTTCACCAGACGCCCCTCGGCCAACAGGATGATGCGCTTGTTGTCCGGGAAGATGATGTGGTCCACCTGCGGCTTGATGTTCTCCCACTTGTACTGCTTGAGGCTCGCCACATCGATCTCGTTGTCGAAGTGGCCGATGTTGCACACGATCGCGTTGTTCTTCATCCGCTTCATGTGCTCGTGGGTGATGACGCGGAAGTTGCCGGTGGCGGTGACGAAGATGTCGGCGTGCTCCGCGGCGTAGTCCATGGTGACGACGCGGTAGCCCTCCATGGCGGCCTGGAGCGCGCAGATCGGATCGATCTCGGTGACCCACACCTGGGCCTGCAGGCCGCGCAGCGCCTGCGCCGAGCCCTTGCCCACCTCGCCGAAGCCGGCCACCACGGCCACCTTGCCGGCGATCATCACGTCGGTGGCGCGCTTGATGCCGTCCACCAGGGACTCGCGGCAGCCGTAGATGTTGTCGAACTTGGACTTGGTGACCGAGTCGTTCACGTTGATGGCCGGGAAGGACAGCTTGCCTTCCTTGGCCATCTGGTACAGGCGGTGGACGCCGGTGGTGGTCTCCTCGGTGACGCCGCGGATGTTCTGGGCGACCTTCGAGTACCAGCCGGGCTTGCTCTCCAGGCGCTTCTTGATCGAGGCGAAGAGGAACTCCTCCTCCTCGCTGCCGGGCCTGGCCAGCACGGAGGGATCCTTCTCGGCGCGGCTGCCCAGGTGGATCAGCAGCGTGGCGTCACCGCCGTCGTCCAGGATCATGTTGGGCGTGCCGCCGTCGCCCCACTCGAAGATGCGGTGGGTGTACTCCCAGTACTCCTCGAGGCTCTCGCCCTTGTAGGCGAACACCGGCGTGCCGTTGGCGGCGATGGCGGCCGCGGCGTGATCCTGCGTGGAGAAGATGTTGCAGGAGGCCCAGCGGACCTCGGCGCCAATGGCCTCCAGCGTCTGGATGAGCACGGCGGTCTGGATGGTCATGTGGAGCGAGCCGGCGACGCGCGCGCCCTTGAGGGGCTGCGTCTTGGCGAACTCCTCGCGGATGGCCATGAGACCGGGCATCTCGGTCTCGGCGATCGCGATCTCCTTGTGGCCCCAGTCCGCCAGGCCGATGTCGGCGACCTTGTAGTCGGTGAACTTCTTCGCGTCGGTGACAGCCCTCATGCGTTGCTCCTGATAGCAAGGGGCTGGATGGGGGAGCGCGGGCTCTGCTCGCCTCCCGGGCATCCAGCCTCGAGTCAGCGAGCGCCGTTGACGAACCTGAGCCTGGCGGGGAAGGCCCCGTTGCAGCGCTCCTCAGGTGGGGACACCCTAACGGAGGAGGGCGCGGTCCGCCAAGGGGGTAGCGCGTGGGGCGCCCCGGACGCCCGGCTGCAGGGTCGCTGCGCCTCCTACAGCTTGTCCAGCAGGCCCAGCCGGTCCTTCAGGCGCAGGATGCGCCGGACCGCCGCGTCCAGCTTCTCGGCCACCTTCGGATCGGACTCGGCCAGCCTCATGAGGATGCCGAAGTAGTCCATGCCCTGGGCCCAGTCCGGCGGCGCGGTGGTGAGGATGAGATCATTGCCCGCGAGGAAGGCCTGCCGCACCACCTCCTCCTGCTCGGCGCCGATCTGCTCGGCCAGCGCGCGGATGGCCACGTCGTCCGTCACGGTGATCCACCCATGCTCGTGGGCCATGGTGACGAGGGAGGGCTCGAGGATGGCGGGCCTCGGGCCGAATCTCCCGTAGACGACATTCGACATCATCACCCCGCCCAGGAAGCGATCGGCGGAGCGGAACACCGAGGCCTCCGTGCGCACGCGGGCCTCGTCCCAGTCCACGGTGGCGCGCTCGTGATCCGAGTCGGCGTCGAGATCGCCATAGCCCGGGAAGTGCTTCCCGATGGCGATCACGCCCGCGCGGGCCAGGCCGCGCGCGAAGGCGGTGGCCTTCTTCTTCACCACCTCGGGATCACCCGAGAAGGCGCGCCCGTTGCGGAACATGTGGCCCTTGGGGGCCACGTCGAACACGGGGGCCAGGTTCATGTTGAGCCCCACCTCGCGCATGGCCTCGCCCACGCGCGCGCCCCACGCCTCCACCTGGGCGTCCTCCAGCGCGGCCATCTCTCGCGCGAGCGGGAGGCCCTTGAGGGCCGGGTGGCGATCCAGGCGGTTGAAGCCGCCCCCTTCGATGTCCACCGCGAAGAAGGGGGGGATGCGCGCGCGTGCGAGGCTCGCGCGGATGCGATCCTTCGCCGCGTCGAGCTTGCGCAGGGTGGCGCCCACGAAGAGCACCCCGCCGACCTCCACGGGAGCGTCCTTGCTGATCTGCGGATAGGCCAGCAGCAGCTGGCCCACCTTCTCTCGCAGGGACAGGGACTTCAGCACGCGCTCCACGCGCGCCTCGTCAGGGGTCCGCTCGGCGGGCCCCTTGCGGTGCGCCGTCTGCGCGGCCGCGTCGTGGAGAGGGGAGAGCAGGAACAGCAGGCACAGGAGCGCTGAACGAAGGACGCCTCGCATGGGATTGCAGTCTTCCACGAGTCAGGAGATGCCCAGTTCCTTGCGCAGCCGGTTGACGATCTTGAAGTACTCGGTCCGCGAGAAGGGCACGTTGAGGATGTGGAAGTCCTTCTTGGACAGGCCCACGCAGCCGAAGCAGTAGTTGCAGTCCTGCAGGTTGTGGCACAGCACCAGGTACGCGCTGCCGGTGCAGTTCTCGCACTGCACGCAGTAGGCGCACGCGTGGCAGCTCTTCGAGTCCACGCAGTGCGAGCAGTTGTTGCACAGCTCGCAGCGCACGCAGTGGGTGCAGTGGTAGCAGCTGTCGCAGTCCTTGCAGAACATGCAGTTGGCGCAGCGCTGGCACCCCTCGCACGAGTAGGAGCCCGGGTTGCCTGGATCCGCGGCGAACGTCTTGGCCAGCTTCTGGAACTGGTCCATGAACTCCCGCTTGCCCAGCGTCGCCACCTCCGCGCGCGCCGCCTGCTCTTCCTTGAGCGACTCCGGCGTGGGGGAGCGCGTTGCTTTCTCCTTCACTCGGGGGACTCCTTCCATTCGGGTCATCGTGCGGGCCCGCGGGCGCGCCTCGCACTGGGGACTTAGCGCAGCCGGGCGAGCCCCGCGAGGTCGATTCCGCGCGCCACCCGCCGCACCTCGACCGTGCCCGGGAAGCCCCGGCTCGTCACGGCTACCACGTACCGCTCACCCACCAGCAGGTTCGCCTCCGCCGTGGACTCCGCCGCGTCGTACCGCACGAAGCCCACCGCCGCATCCCAGAAGATGGGAGCTGTCGGGTCGCTCTGGGGCCGGCGCTTCGCGTCCTCGGCCGCCGCCTTGATGGCCTTGGCGATCTTCCCCCCCAGCGTGGTGTCCACGATGCGTACCTTCACCTCACGATCCTCACCTCGTGTGAAGGTGCGCTCGGCCTCGCTGACGGACACCTCGCCGTACTTGCCGGTGGAGCCCTCGGTGGTGGAGCTCGTGTAGCCGTCCAGCTCCTCCGGGAGGAAGGGCGCCAGCTCCTTGAAGTACACGCAGGGTGTGGGGGCCTTGGCGGCTTCGGGAGCCTCGGGCGCCTCGGAGAGCGGTGGCCCCGCCGCCGCCGCGCGGTTGTCCTCGGAACAACCGAAGCCCGGCGCGAGCGCCAGCAGGAGCAGGGCGAGTCGGGATTTGATATCGCGCACGGCCTGATCAAAAGGTATCCCCGCGCGGCGCGCAATGGACCTCTCGAAGCTCAACCCCCCACAGCGCGAAGCGGTGACGACGCTGGAGGGCCCCCTGCTGGTGCTTGCGGGGGCCGGCAGCGGGAAGACGCGCGTCATCACGCACCGCATCGTCCACCTGCTCAACGAGCGGCCCTTCGGGGCCTCGGCCCGCAACATCCTCGCCGTCACCTTCACCAACAAGGCCGCCACGGAGATGAAGGAGCGGCTGGTGAAGATGGGGGGGCCACGCGCACAGGGTGTCCTGGTGTGTACCTTCCACGCTTTTGGCGCGGAGCTGCTCCGGGAGGACATCCACCGGCTGGGCTGGCCGCGGAAGTTCGCCATCGCGGACATGGGGGATCAGCTGGCGCTGATCCGCCGGGCCATGCGCGAGCACAAGGTGGATGACCGGGCGTTCGATGCCCGCAAGGTGCTCACCCTGATCTCCAAGGCGAAGAACTCGGGCCGCCCCCCGGAGCCGAAGCCGGAGGGGATGGGGGACGACTACGATCTCATCACCCACCTGGTGTACCCGAGCTATCAGCTGGCGCTGAAGGCCCAGGGCTCGGTGGACTTCGATGATCTGCTGGTGCTGCCCGCGCGGCTGATGCGCGAGCACGAGGATCTGCGGGAGAAGTACACCCGGCGCTTCCGCTACCTGCTGGTGGACGAGTTCCAGGACACGAACCTGGCGCAGATGGATCTGCTGCAGCTGCTGGCGGGCGAGGCGCGCAACGTGTGCGCGGTGGGGGATGACGACCAGGCCATCTACAGCTGGCGCGGCGCGGAGGTGAAGAACATCCTCCAGTTCGACCGCTCCTTCCCGGGGACGAAGGAGGTGCGGCTGGAGCAGAACTACCGCTCCATGCAGACGGTGCTGGACGCGGCCAACGCGGTGATCGC
>JAFGNZ010000135.1 GCA_016926755.1 Myxococcaceae bacterium
GCCGCCATCGCGCCGCGCGAAACGCTCGAAATGGCTGGACCTCGCTGCGGCGCGAAGGGAGAAAACGATCGCGCTGGCCGCGATCGACATGCCGCGCTTCCTGAAGATCGTCTCCAAGCCTGGACTCTCACCACGAGCCCCAGCGCTCCCCACGAGGCCCGCGTCCGACGCGTCCGGCCTGGACGGGCGCCACGAGGCCACAGCGCTCACCACGAACCCCAACACCGTAAGGCCCGCGTCGACGGGTCCGACGCGTGCGGCCTGGACGCTCACCACGAGCCCCAGCACCACGAGGCCCCAGCGCTCACCACGTCCGCCATGTTGCACGTATGTCGCAGGAGCCTGCGGAATGGGATGGGACAGGACGGGACGACACGGGACGCGGCGGGATAACGACTCCAAGTCATTCCGGGCGGTTACGAGGTAAGGGCGCGATTCTGCTAGAGGTTTCGCACCGCCAGGAGCGGGTTCGATTCCCGCCGCCCCCATGGCATGGAGAGTCACAGCCCGCGCTCAGAGCGTCGCGCCCATCCAGCCGCCCTCGGCCCGGCGCCGGACCATCCCCTGGGGCGCGCCTCCCATCGACAGATCCTCGGGGCCCGCGCGCCGCGCATCGTAGGTGTAGCCGTCCGGCGTCTCCTGCAGGTAGAGCACCAGCCCCTCGCCCAGGAGCTCGCGCACGACGCGGAAGCGCGTGTCTCCACACAGGGAGGCATCGCTCTCGAAGAAGCGCTCCAGCAGCGACTCCTCGGGGGTGCGCACGAAGACCGCCACCTGCACGGGCAGCGTCTTCCCCTCGGCGGAGAGCTCCGCCACGTGCTGAACGGGCACCGGCTCACGCATCAGCGTCTGGACCAGCGCGCACCGCGCCTCCTCCTCCTGGAGGCGCTGGGCGACCGGCACGGAGTGGGCACAGCCCACCACGGTGAGGCCGAGCATGGCGGCGAGGGCAACAAGGCGGTTCATCCGTCGGTTCCTCCAGGAAGGCTTCACAACTTCTTCCACCGCGGGGCGAACGGCGCGTTCGTCAGCACCGGCTCCTCCACGGAGATGATGTATTCGGCGCGGCGGTTGCCGGCCTCGGCCGTCTCATCCGGCGTCCCCACGCGCAGCGCCTGCTCGCCAAAGCCCTCGTAGAAGATGGGCAGCCGCGCGCCGCGCTTGCGGAAGTACGCGGAGATGCTGCGAGCGCGCTGCAGGGACAGCTCGCGGTTGGCCTCCGTGGCCCCCACCGTGTCCGTGTGGCCCAGGATGTAGAGGCGCAGGGAGGCGAACTGCCCGTAATCCGAGAGCGCCTGCGCGAGCTTCTCGTAGCTCTTGTCCAGCTTCCCCCGCTCCGCCGCCGGGATGTCCGCGCGGCCCGAGGCGAAGTTCACCTCTTCATGGGGGATGTCCACCTGCCACGGGAACAGGTCCACGCTCATGTAGTAGTCAGAGGTGTCGTAGGCCTGGAGGGAGATCCGCATCACCCGGCCCGGGAACTTCGGCCAGGTCACCTCGAGCGGCGCCCCCGCGGGCTCACCCTTGAAGCGCACCTCGCCGTCGAAGGCCGGCACCCCGGTGTCCATCAGCACCTCCAACTTGGCGAGCCTGGCGGGCCGAGACAGCGTGAAGCGCAGCTTGCGCGCCGCGAGGTCCAGATCCTCCTTGGCCACCGTCAGCTTCAGCGGCCCCAGCAGCTCCGCGTCGAACGAGAGCGGCATCGTCCCGGGCTCCGCGTTGCCCCGGAAGCGGACCGTCAGCTCCCCCTCGTAGTGGAAGCGGCCCTCCGGCTGCTCCAGGGGGATGTGGACCGTGGTGCCGGCTCGCCCGCCCCCCTTGTGCTCCAGGAGCTTCCCGTCCGAGCGCTTCAGCTTCACCTCGAAGCCGGAGATGTGCTCCAGGATGTGCACGTTCAGCGTCGGCATCCCCTCTCCCAGGGGCACGCGATTGTCGAGTGAGACTCGAATGGCATCATCCGCCAGGGCCGGCGCGGCGGTGAGCGTAAGGCAGAGCAGGAGGAGGCGAGCAGTCATGGAATCGGCGACCTCGGGCGTGCCGGACCAGAGCCAACATGGCCTGGGCGGTGGGGATTCCCCGAGACGACGGTAGGACGGAGCGTGAATTCAGGGAATGGGCCCTAGCGATTCAGGAGACGCCCACCACGGTGACGCCGTCCGCCTCCGCCTGCTTGAAGAGCGAGGGAGCCTCCAGCAACACGGTGCGCCCCGCCTCCAGGGCCAGCACCTTCGCCCCCACCTCTCGCATGATCTCCAGCGTGCGAGGCCCCGCCGCCGGCAGATCGAAGCGGAGATCCTGCCCGGGCTTGCAGCGCTTCACCACCACCGCGCCCTTGCCCCCCAGCTTCCCGCCGCGGCGGATGGTCTCGTCCGTGCCCTCCACCGCCTCCAGCGCCAGCACGTGCCCGTTGCGCACCACCACCGTCTGCCCCACGTCCGCCTTGCCCAGCAGCGCCGCCACCTCCACCCCCAGCGCCACGTCCTTCTCCTGCGCCGGGTGCAGCCGAGGCCCCGCCAGGTGCCCCGCGGGGCAGAGCACCTCGGACAGGTAGTCCGTGGGCGCCACGATGGTGACGCCCCCCGCCTCGAAGTGGTCCGCGATCGCGCGCAGCAGCGCGTCATCCCGGAAGCTGCGCAGCCGAGAGATGATGCGCACCGCCCCGA
The DNA here is from genome assembly GCA_016926755.1 of Myxococcaceae bacterium. GTDB lineage: Bacteria > Myxococcota > Myxococcia > Myxococcales > Myxococcaceae > Hyalangium. The sequence continues at coordinate 2,664 of JAFGNZ010000135.1, forward strand.
GATCCGGCCGAGCCTCCGTCAGCGCCTTCACCCGGCCGATGCCGCCCGCCATCGCCGCGCGCGCCACCCCCGCCTTCTGGAAGGTGCGCAGGATGCGATCCACCTGCCCGAGCCGCACCCACGTGAAGGCCGCGACTTCCGCCTCCAGCGCCGGATCCGTCTCGCCCCGGTGCGCCACCGCGACGACCTCCAGCCCGCGGGAGCGCGCCTCGCGGGCAAAGAGGAAGGGCAGCTGTCCGTTGCCCGCGATGAGGCCGATCCGCTCCACCGCCCCAGCCTAGCGCGTCAGCCCGCGCTTGCTCTGGCTGATGAAGTCCAGGAGGTGATCAATCTCCGCGTGGCCGCCCATCTCCGCCTTCAGCCGCGCCACCGCCTCCGCGATCTGCAGCTTGGAGCGGAAGAGGACCTTGTACGCCTCCTTGATGCGGCCGATCTGCTCCTCGGTGAAGCCGTGCCGCTCCAGGCCCACGGTGTTCAGCCCGACCAGCTCCGCCCGATCCCCCTGCGCCATGCAGTACGGGGGCACGTCCATCACCACCATGGTGCCGCCCGCGACGAACGCGTGCTTGCCCACCCGGGTGAACTGGTGCACCGCCGTCAGGCCCGAGAAGATCACGTGATCCTCCACCACCACGTGCCCCCCGAGCGCGGCGCTGTTGGCCAGGATGCAGCCGTTGCCCACCACGCAGTCATGCGCCACGTGGCTGTTGGCCATGAAGAGGTTGCGGTGGCCCACCCGCGTCGCCCCCCCGCCGCCGGCCGTGCCGATGTGCAGCGTGGTGAACTCGCGGATCTGATTCTCGTCGCCGATCACCAACTCCGTGTCCTCACCCGCATACTTGAGATCCTGGGGCGCGGCCCCCAGCGAGGAGAACTGGAACACACGGTTGCGCTCCCCCAGCGTCGTGCGCCCCTCGATGACAGCGTGCGGACCCACCCGCGTCCCCGCGCCAATTTTCACCTTGGGACCAATGACCGCGAACGGGCCGACCTCCACCGTCTCGTGGAGCTGCGCGCCCGGGTGGACTACCGCCGTGGGGTGAACCTGAGCCATGCCTTCTCTCCTTCCGTCCCGCCCGCTCAGGGCGCCGGCGCCTCGGCGGCCTGAGCGTTCTTGTCCACCACCGTGGCCAGGAACTCGCCCTCGGCCACCTTCACTCCGTCCACCGTGGCGGTGCCCTTCGTCTTCCAGATGACGCCCTTGTGGCGGATCACCTCGATGTCCAGCTGCAGCCGATCCCCGGGGAGCACCGGCTTGCGGAACCTCGCGTTGTCCACCCCCATCAGGTAGGTGACCTTGCTCAGCGGATCCATGTTCTCGCTCTTGTAGGCGAGGATGGCCGAGGCCTGCGCCAGCGCCTCCAGGATGAGCACCCCCGGCATCACCGGGTGCCCCGGGAAGTGGCCGTTGAAGAAGGGCTCGTTGATGGTGACGTTCTTGTAGGCCGTCAGCTTCTGGCCCGGGACGATCTCCACCACCTTGTCCACCAGCAGGAACGGGTAGCGGTGGGGCAGCAACCGCTGGATCTCTCCGATGTCCATCATCCGCCCTTCTCCTTCTCGAGCAGCTCCACCCTGCGGCGCAGGGCTCGCACTTCCTTGAGCAGATCCCCCAGCTGGTTCATCCCCGCCGAGGCCCGCAGCCACTCCTTGTGCGGCACGGCCGGGCTGCCGGAGACCACCTGCCCCTCCTCTACGTCGTGCGCCACGCCGGACTGGGCGCCCACCTTGGCCATGTCCCCCACCCGGATGTGCCCCACCACCCCCACCTGCCCCGCCAGCACCACGCCCATGCCCACCTCCGCCGAGCCGGACACGCCCGCCTGCGCGCAGATGAGCGACAGCGGCCCCACCTTCACGTTGTGGGCGATCTGCACCAGGTTGTCGATCTTCGTCCCGCGGCCGATCACGGTCTCGCCCAGCGTCGCCCGGTCGATGCACGTGCAGGCGCCGATCTCCACCTCATCCTCGATGCGGACGATGCCCGTCTGGGGGATCTTGAAGTGCTCCGGCCCCTGCGCGCCCTCGGCGTCGAAGGCGAAGCCGAAGCCGTCCGCGCCCACCACGCA
>JAFGNZ010000022.1 GCA_016926755.1 Myxococcaceae bacterium
GGCCACGCTGCGCATCCAGACGGGCAACGTCTCGCCGATCCTGAGCGATCTGTCTGTCTCCTACAGCCTGCCGCCGCCGCCGCCACCGGAGTGCATCCCGATCCGCCTGAGCGACTTCAACCTCTTCCTGCTCGAGGACTACAACGATGGCCGCGACGTGCAGGGCAAGGTGGCGGTGGGCGGCACCGCCAACCTGATCGACTTCTCGGCGGGCTGGCTGCTGCCGGAGACCGACATCTCCAACGTGCTGGTGGTGGGCGGCAACCTGAACATCACCCAGAGCGCCATCTATGGTGATGCCAGGTACGCCACGAGCTACACCGAGGGGGCCGGCGTGACGTACCTCCGTGGTGGCGCCGTGGCGCAGGGCGCGCCCGTCAACTTCGCCGAGCGGGGCGCGCAGATGCGTGAGACGTCCGCCCAGCTGGCCGCCCTGCCGGCCAACGGCACGACGACGATCGAGAGCTGGGGCGGCATCATGCTGAGCGGCACGGATCCGGACCTGAACGTCTTCACCGTGGACGCCAGCGCCTTCAGCAGCGCCGTGCTGCTGTCCATCGACGCGCCGGGCGGCTCCCTGGCGGTGATCAACATCCACGGCACCACGGCCAGCTTCTCCAACTTCGGCCACACGACCGGCGGCGGCATCAGCGCCAACGGCATCCTCTACAACTTCGTGGATGCCACGGCCATCAACGCCACCAACTACGCCTTCTATGGCACGCTGCTGGCCCCCTACGCCCACCTCACCTTCACCAGTGGCGCGTGGGACGGCGCTCTCTTCGCCAAGTCGATGACGGGCGACGCCGAGGGCCACATCAGCCCGCTGCCGGATCGCGACATCTGCGAGGGCAACTAGCAGCCACGCCGCGCGCCTGAGCCAGGCCACCTGGGAGCGAGCCGGAGCCGCATGCCACACGGCTCGCCCAGGTGGATGGGGGGCATGGCCACGAGGAGAGCGGCGACACCTCCCGGCACGGCCGGGCCTCCCTGTGGCTCACCGCCCACAAGGGCCCCTGAGCCCTGCCTCAGGCCACCTTCGGCGGCTGCGCCTGCACCTGCGCCGCCGCCTCCAGCCGCCCGCAGGGCCGCCGGAAGGCGCAGCGCACGCACTGGGAGACCTCCTCCGTCATGGGGAACACGGAGGCGTCCTTGGGCGTGTTGGTGGCCGGATCCTTCAGCAGCTCGCGCATCCGCGCCACGCTCTGGGCAAAGCGCGCCTTGAAGGACTCCAGCGCCGCCAGATCCACCTGCACCTGCTGCTCCAGCCCCTCGTTGAGGTACACGAGCGAGGCGCGCACCTTCTCCACCGGGAGCTTGTAGCGCTGCGCCACGTAGAGTGAGTAGCCGAGCACCTGCTCGTCATACCCCTCGCGCGCCTTGCCCGTCTTCCAGTCCACCACCACCGGCGCGCCCGCCTCGTCCACGTAGGCGAAGTCCGGGATGGCGAACATCTTCACCCCGTCCAGGGTGAAGCTGGAGAAGTCGAAGCCGGCGTCCACCTCCAGCCACTGCGCCGGCTGGAGCGAGCGCGCCAGCGCCGGCCAGCGCGAGGAGAAGAACCACGCGAGCGCCTGGCGCACCGTCTCCCAGTTCTGCTTCCACGCCTCGTCCGCCACGGGCTCGGCGTACTCGTGCTCCACCAGCCCGGTGAAGGCCTTGCGGTACTTGTGCGTCCAGTACGCCTTCTTCTGCGAGTGCCGGAAGTCGTCCTGCATCAGCCGGCGCGCCCGCGCCTCCACCTCCGCCGGCTCCACCGAGCGCCCCGAGCGCCAGTCCAGCAGCACGTCCCGGAGGCACTCATGCACCACGCTGCCCGCCCAGCTATAGCGGTTGCTCAGCTTCTTGAGCACGTACAGCTCACGGATGTCCTTGGGCGCCTCCGCCTCCCACCCGCCCCAGGAGCGGTAGTAGTAGAGGTAGTAGGCCCGGAGGCATTCGGAGAACTTCTCGTGGCGGCTCTTGGACCAGGAGAAGTCGTTGGTAAGCGTGGCGCGCCGCATGGAAGGCGCGCATTCTAGGCGCTTGCCCGCCCATCCAGAAGGGGGGGCGAGCAAGGAGCCGGGCGAATCCCGGCGCCAGCGCTTACGGCAGGAACTGCAGCTTCTGCCGCCAGTCGCCCCGGTCGATCCGGGTGGTGTCCAGGGGGCTGCTCGGCGTGGCGATCGTGCCGAAGTCGAACCCCTCCGCGGACAGGGCCTTGCCCGCGGTGAAGAGGAAGTAGTCGCGGGCCACCTCGAGCTGGTCGGGCTGCAGATCCGGTGCATTCTTGGCCGTGTCGAGGGCCAGGGCCTGGATCTCGTTCAGCTTCATGCCCGACTTGATGGAGGGCAGCGCCTTGCCGACACTCCCCTCGATGGAGGTCGAGGTCGACATCGACAGACTCCGGTAGCCCTTCTCCACCGTCAGCCCGCCGATCGAGTCCGGATCATAGCGAGAAGCGCAGGCCCTGTACTCCGCATGGGCCCTTCGAGCCAGGAACTTCGCCTCCTTGAGCGTCGCGCCCGCCAGGACGAACCCGGCCTCGAAGGACTTCTTGATCTCCCGGCCGCTCTTCACGCCGCTCTCGAGGGCGAAGTTGACCATGTTGGTCGAGACCTTCTGGAACGATTCCAGCCGCTTCGGATCGATGCTCAGCGACGCGGGAACGCCCCTCTGGGTGCTCGGAGGCACGATGCCCGTGTGGGTGCTGCCACCCTTCGTGGGGGCCAATCGCTCGAAGCCATCCGCGGGCTTCTGCCGTGTGGGCCCCAGGGTCTTCTGCTGGGGAGCCGAAGAGGCGGCAGCGGGCGCCTCCTTGCGCTCGGGGGCACGGCTGACATGCGAACGCGGAGAGTCGATCTTCGGGCTCATGGACAAGCCTCGGTCTTCAATGAAGGGAGTACGGCGATCACTAGAGTTTTCAGCCGCGCTGAGAAAAAGTTGCTTCTCACGGGATGGGATTTTCAAGTCACTGGATTCATTCAGTTTTCGCTGCGAAGGGGCCTCCCGTCGCTGAACCGCGATAATAGGGAGCCACCCCTTCACGCCGTGGCAGGGAAGATCATCGATGGCGCACCTCGACGCAGCCGAAATCGCCCGCTTCCTCCGGGGCCAGCTCTCCCCCGAGCACTCCGCCCAGGTGGAGCAACACCTCGCCACATGCGCGCAGTGCTCGGAGCGCGTGTCCGAGTCCCAGGGCATCACCGAGGCGCCGCCCGATCAGGACGCGAGCTACGTCACCGAGGCGGCGTTCGCCGCGTCGAACAACGCCGCCGGTGTGGCCCCGCCGCGCGAGCCCGCCACGCCGAAGTGGGTCCTGGAGGGCCGGCCTCCCGAGCGCGGCGAGCAGGTGGGCCGCTACCTCATCCTGGAGCGCGTGGGCCAGGGCGGCATGGGCATCGTCTATGCGGCGTGGGATCCGGATCTGGGCCGCCGGGTGGCGATCAAGCTGCTGCGCACGGACAAGCAGCACGCCGAGGGGCGCACCATCGGTCAGGCGCGGCTGCTGCGCGAGGCCCAGGCCATGGCGCGCGTCACCCACCCCCACGTCATCTCCGTCTTCGACGTGGGCACCCTGGGCGAAGGCGTGTTCGTCGCCATGGAGTTCGTGGACGGCACCACGCTGAAGAAGTGGATCAAGGAGAAGCCGCGCCCCTGGAGCGAGGTGCTGGACACCTTCCTGGCCGCGGGCCGCGGGCTGGCGGGCGCCCACGCCGCGGGGCTCGTCCACCGCGACTTCAAGCCGGACAACGTGCTGATCGGCAAGGATGGCCGCATCCGCGTCACGGACTTCGGCCTGGCGCGCATGGCCGAGGAGGGGGCCGAGCCGCCCCGCGCCGCCCTACCCGAGGGCACCCCCGTGGAGGAGGCCCCGGACCTGGCCCAGCTCACCCAGGACGGCCACGCGGTGGGAACGCTCATGTACATGTCCCCGGAGCAGCGCCGGGGAGACGCGCCGGACGCGCGCGCCGACCAGTTCAGCTTCTGCGTGGCGCTCTACTGGGCGCTCTACGGCGCGTGGCCCTTCGAGCGCCAGCGCTCGTCCCAGCGCGGCCCCGACTCCGGCCCGGGCTCCTCCCACAAGGGCACCTCCCGGCCCAGCCAGCGCACCGCGGATCCGCGCCCGGTGGATCCGAGCACCGGGGCCTTCGAGCCGCCCACCGGCTCGAAGGTGCCGGCCTTCCTCCGGCAGGCGATCCTGCGCGGGCTCTCCCCGGAGCCGAAGGATCGCTTCCCCTCCATGGAGGCCCTGCTGGCACGGCTCGAGTACAAGCCGCGGCGCGTCCGGCTGGCGGCGGCCGCCGCGAGCCTCGTCGTGGTGGCGGGCCTGGGTGGCTACGCGTGGTACGCCCAGCAGCTCTCCGAGCAGCGCGCCCAGCTGTGCACCGGCGCCGAGCAGAAGCTGGCGGGCCTCTGGGATGACGCGGCCCGGCGCCGAGTGACTGACGCCCTGGTGGCCACCGGGGGGCCCGACGCGGCGGACGTGGCCTCGCGGGTGACGCGCATGCTGGATGGCTACGCGAGCGCCTGGGTGGAGGCGAGCACCGAGGCGTGCCGCGCCACCCGCATCCGCGGCGAGCAGACCGAGCAGCTCCTCTCGTTGCGCGTGGTGTGCCTGGAGCGGCGCCTCCAGGACGTGAAGGCCGTGGCGGGGCTGCTGAGCGCGGCGGACGCCGAGCTGCTGCCCAAGGCGGTGGACACCGTCTCCTTCCTCCCCTCGCTGCAGGGCTGCGCCGAGGTGACGACCCTGAGCCAGGTGGAGCCCCGGCCCGAGGCGCCCAAGGCGCGCCAGGAGATCGATCGCATCTCCGGCGAGCTCGCGCAGGTCAAGGCGCTGGTGGACGCGGGCCGGTACAAGCAGGCCCGCGGCGTGGTGGAGCCCGCGCTGAAGGCGGCCAGCGCGCTCGGCTACCGCCCCCTGGAGGCCGAGGCGCTGCTGTGGCAGGGCCTGGTGAAGGTCCGCGATGGCGAGCCCGAGGCCGCGGAGCAGGAGCTCGTCAAGGCCTTCCGGGCCGCGCTCGCCTCACGTGATGACGTGCTGCTGACGCGCGCCGCGTCCTCGCTCGTGTACGCCATCAGCCCGGACCTCAGCCGGCCCGATGACGCGCTGGCGTGGGGCGAGACCGCCAAGGCCGCGCTCCTGCGGATGGGCGGCAACGAGGATCTCGAGGCCGAGCTGTACACCCACCTGGGGGGGCTGTACGTGAAGCAGAACAAGGGGGACGAGGCGCTGGCGGTCCTCCAGCGGGCGCTCCAGCTCAGCGAGCGAGCCCACGGCACGGACCACCTGCTCCGCGCGGCGATCCTCGGGCAGATGGGCGGCGCCTACAAGCGGCAGGGCAAGTTCGAGGAGGCCAGCCGCATGCTCCGCGAGTCGATCGCCATCCGCGAGCGCGTGAGCGGACCGAACCACCCCATGGTCGGCTTCGGGCACTTCTCCCTGTCGCAGACGCTGGCCCGCCTGAAGGACTACGAGAAGGCGGAGTTCCACGCGAACCACTCCCTGAAGATCCACATCGCCGCCTTCGGCCCGGAGCACGCCGAGACGTCCACCGCCTACGATCTGGTGGGAGAGATCTACGTGATTCAGGGGAAGTTCCGCGAGGCCCTGCCGGTGTTCCAGAAGTCGTTGGAGATCAAGGAGAAGGCGGTGGGCAAGGATCACCAGCTCGTCAGCTACTCGGTGGCGGGGCTGGCCCAGTGCCACGTCGGGCTGGGCCAGCCCGAGCGCGCCCTGCCCTACTTCGAGCGCGTCCTGGCGCTCTCGCACAACCCGCGCACCCTGGCCGAGACGCACTACAGCATGGCCCGGGCGTTCCAGGCGCTGGGGCGGAAGCGTGCGCAGATCGAGGAGGCCGCCCGCAAGGCGATCACCACGGCCAGGAGCTTGAAGGAGGAAGCGCTCGCCCAGAATGTGGAGGAGTGGCTCGCCTCCACCCGCGGCGCGAAGGGCAGCACGCGGACGGCCAGGCGCCGGTGAGCCCCGAAGCACCGGGGCCCGAAGCCCGCCCCCTGGCGCCCTGAGCCGCCCAATGGGTGGGGGGCGACCCAGTGACCGAGGGCTCCTCGGTGGCGCATGATGTCATTCAGGAAGGTTGGGTGCGTTCAAGGTGTCTTGCGGGCGAGACGTCTGACGAGGCGCACATGTCAGAAACCCGAGACCCTCGGGGTAGCACGCCACAGCCGGAAATCGCGGACTCGCTGGGCACCCAGCTCGAGGCCGCCGAGGCGCGCCTGCGCTTCGTCCTCGGGCTCACCGACGGCGTCGTGTTCGAGCTGGACGCGGACGGGCGCTACCTGGGCATCTGGACCGGCGCCGAGGAGCTGCTGCCCGTCCCCCGCGACGTGGCGCTGGGGCGCACCATGGAGGAGGTGTTCGGCCCCCAGGCGGCCGCCCCCTTCCTGGAGCGGCTGCAGCGCACGCTGCGCACGGGGGAGCCCGATCGCTTCGAGTACAGCATGGAGGCCGCCGGCAGGCTGCGCTGGTTCAGCGCCGAGACGGTGCGCGACCCCCACAGCTCCACCGTCATCTTCCTGATGCGCGACATCACGCAGCAGAAGCTCCTGGAGCAGCGGCTGATCCAGGCGGACCGGCTGACGGCCATGGGCACGCTGGCCGCCGGGGTGGCCCACGAGGTGAACAACCCCCTGAGCTATGTCACCTCCAACCTCAACTTCATCTCCGAAGGCGTGGAGGCGCTCCGGCAGGCCCTGCAAGGCCCTGGCAGCGAGGCGGAGCCCGCCCAGCTGACGCGGACCGTGGACGAGTGCCTGGAGGCGCTCTCCGAGGCCCTGGAGGGGACGGTCCGCATCCAGCGCGTGGCGGGCAACCTGAAGATGTTCGCGCGCGGCTACGACAAGAGCGAGGGGCGGGCGGACGTCCAGCGGGCGCTCGAGGCCTCGCTCGGCATCGTCGCGCGGGAGATGAACTTCCGGGCCCGGCTGGTCCAGCGCCTGGAGCCGGTGCCCGCGGTGCGCGGCAACGAGGCGCGCCTGGAGCAGGTCTTCCTCAACCTGCTGATCAATGCGACCCAGGCCATCCCCGAGGGCGCCCCCGAGCAGAACGAGGTGAGCGTCCACCTGTACACGGCGCAGGGGCAGGTGGTGGTGGAGATCCGGGACACCGGCGCCGGCATGTCCACGGAGATGCTCCGGCGCGTCTTCGATCCCTTCTTCTCCACCCGGCCGGTAGGGGCGGGGACGGGCCTGGGGCTCTCCATCAGCCACGGCATCATCACCGGCATGGGAGGAGACATCTCCGTGGAGAGCGCCCCGGGCCGGGGGACCTGCTTCCGCATCCGGCTGCCCACCCTCCCCGAGGGCGAGGATCCGACATGACGAAGGACATTCGCCACGGCCTACCAACCAGGTAAGGTGCGCGCCGCCATGCCTCCAGGAGCCTTCGCGGGACAGGTGGTCCTCATCACCGGAGCGTCGAGCGGCATCGGCCGAGCGGCGGCCCGAGCCTACGCGGCGCAGGGCGCGCACCTGATCCTCGCCGCGCGGCGGGAGGACATGGTGCGGGAGGCCGCGCGAGAGGTGGAGGCCCTGGGCGCCCGCGCCCTCCCCGTCCGCTGTGACATCACCGTGGCCGCGGACGTGGAGCGGCTCATGCGCGAGGCGGAGGCCCACTTCGGAGGGGTGGACATCCTCATCAACAACGCCGGCCTCGGCCTCTTCGGCCCCGTGGAGGCGCTCGCGGAGGAGCAGCTCCGCCAGGTGTTCGAGGTGAACTTCTTCGCCCTGGTGCGAGTGACACGCGCCGCCCTGCCGCTGCTGCGCAAGCGCCCGGGGGGGCAGATCCTCAACGTCAGCTCCGTGCTGGGCCACCGCGGGCTGCCCCTGCTGGGCGGCTACTGCGCGGCCAAAGCGGCGGTGAACGCGCTCACCGAGTCCCTGCGCGCCGAGCTGGCCGCCGAGCGCCTCTCCGTCCTGCTCGTCTCCCCGGGCTTCACGGAGACCGGGTTCCGGCAGGCGCGGCTCCATGCCGAGGGCTGGCGGCAGTCCCCTCCCCCCTTGAAGGAGATGAGCGCGGACGAGGTGGCCGCCGCCATGGTGCGGGCGAGCCGCCGCCGCCGCCGCGACACCATCCTCACCCTGCCGGGCCGGCTCATGGTGCTCGCCAACCGGTTCGCGCCCGGCCTGTTCGATGCCGTCGCGCGGCGGATGATCCACCGGATGGCGAGGCGGCCGGAGCCATGAGGCGGCGCGCTCCCTCCGCGCCGGCCCCGGAGGTGCCCGAGCCGCGGCGGCTCGCCGCCATCCGCGCGCCCCTGCTGGACTGGTACAGCCGCGAGCGTCGGGAGCTGCCCTGGCGCCGCACGAAGGATCCCTACGCCATCTGGCTCAGCGAGGTGATGCTCCAGCAGACGCAGGTGGCCACCGTCATCCCCTACTGGGAGCGGTTCCTCGCGCGCTTCCCCACGGTGGAGGCGCTGGCCGCGGCGCCGCTGGACGAGGTGCTCGCCGCGTGGCGGGGGCTCGGCTACTACTCGCGCGCGCGCAACCTCCACCGCGCCGCCCAGGAGGTGGTGGCGCGCTTCGACGGGCGGCTCCCCTCCTCCGCGGAGGCGCTGCTCACCCTGCCCGGCTTCGGCCGCTACACCGCGGGCGCCGTGGCCTCCATCGCCTTCGGGGAGCACGCGCCCCTGGTGGATGGCAACGTGGCGCGCGTCCTCTCGCGCCTCTTCGAGGTGGAGGGGCTGCCCGGCGATCGCGCCCGCGAGGCGCGCCTCTGGGCCCTGGCCGGCGCGCTCGTCCAGGGGGAGCGGCCCGGCGATCTCAACCAGGCCCTCATGGAGCACGGCGCCACCGTGTGCCGGCCCGAGAGCCCCCTGTGCCTGCTGTGCCCCGTGCGCGACGCGTGCCTGGCCTTCCGGCACGGCCGCGTGGACGAGCTACCTCCCGCCAAGGTGCGCACCGCTCCAAAGCGCCTCACGCTCGCGCTCGCCGTGTGGCCCCATGAGGACACGCTCCTGTTCGCCCGGCGCGCGGAGAAGGGGCTCTTCGGCGGCCTGTGGGAGCTGCCCGCCGCGGAGGTGGAGCCCGAGGCTCTGGACGCCACCGCCGCCACGCGGCTCTCGGAGGCGCTCGGCGTGCGCGTCGCCGCGAAGGCCACGCTCGGCACGGTGCAGCGCCAGCTCACCCACCGCGCCCTCACCCTGCGGCTGCTGCGCGTCTCCGGCCGGCAGCGCCCCTCCCGAGCGCCCGGGTTCCACGAGCTGCGCTGGTGCACCCCCGCCCAAGCCGGCGAGCTGGGCATGAGCACCGCCATGCAGCGCGCCCTCGACGCCGCGCTCGCCGCGGGCGTGCTCGGCGGCTGAGCTGCGGCCAACCCCAGGAGTGTGACCGGGTGAACAGCACCTGGACTGTCGTGTTCAGCGCAATACCTGCCGACCCGGGTCCGATTCCCTCGCTCCCGCCGATCCCTCATGGTCCGGGCCGTTCTCCCTCTCTTCAGGAGCATGCATGGCTCGCCCGAGCGCCAAGAACACCCCCTCGCCCGAGAAAGAGACCGGCAAGAGCGCCGGTGCACAGCTGGCCCCCGCCCCCACGCGCAACGGGCCGACCCAGGAGCAGATCGCCCGCCGGGCCTACGAGATCTTCCTCGCCCGCGGCGGCACGCACGGCAACGCCGAGCAGGACTGGTTCCAGGCCGAGCGCGAGCTGCGGCTGGGCCGGCAGTAGCCCGCCGCCTCAGATGACGTAGAACTCCGGGCCGCGCTCGGTGTCGAGCGTCTCGTGCAGGCTCCGCTGCGAGGCCCGGAGCTCCCGCAGGATCCGCTCGGCGTCCGCCACCGAGCGCATGGCCAGCCCGCACGCGGGCGTGAGCAGCACGTGGGTCAGCACCTGCGTGAAGCTCCTCCCCCCGGGCAGCGCCGCCTTCAGCGAGGCCTCCACCGACTCCGTCAGCTCGGTCACGTCATACGTGGACGTGAGATCCGTGGGGATGATGCCCAGGCTCAGCGTGGCGCCCGAGTCCAGGAAGCGCGCCAGCGCCTCCGTCTCCTCCAGCACCGCGTCCAGCGACAGGCGCACGTCCAACGACAGCACGTCCGGCTGCACGTCCAGCAGCGCGCCCCAGTCCGTGTTCCCGCAGCAGTGGATGCCCACCAGGGCGCCCTCTCGCTGGAGCGCCAGCACCAGCAGCTTCAGCTCCTGCATGGCCAGCAGGTGGCGCGGCTGCGAGCGCTGGAAGGCGTACAGGCCCGGCTCGTCCAGGAAGAACAGGGGCGTGGCGTTCGCGCGCCGCAGCGCCTTCACCATCGCCAGCGCGCGCGCCATCACCAGCCGGAACATGCTCTGATCCAGCTCCGGCACGTCCAGCGTCGAGCCCCCCTCGTTCGTGCGCGCCACCAGGCGCACCGTGAAGGGGCCGGCGATCTGCGCCTTGGCCAGCGCCAGCTTCCGGTTCTCCACCTCCCACAGGAAGGGCCGCCATGCCCGGCTGCCCTCCGGTGTGGGCTCGAAGGCCTCGAGGCTGCCGGAGGCCAGCGCCTCCTCCAGCCGCGCCTCGAAGGCCGCGCGCCCCGCCTCCCACGCGGGGAGGTCCACCGTGCACATCCCCTCCTCGTCAAAGCGCAGGCCCGGCAGCCCCTCGAGGGCGGCGGGGATCATGTACTCGGAGGGGTGGCGCTGCGGGAGCTGGGGCAGGAACGGGATGTCCATGGCCAGCGCGGCCTGGAGGCCGAGCTCCACCTGGGTGTGCGGCAGGCTGCCGATCCCGGTGGTGGCGCAGGCGGGCAGGAGCTGAACGGCACGGCGGATGTTCGGCGCGCTCATAGAGGCCCCACTCTACGTCACCGAGAAGTAGTGCGCCTGAGGATGATGGAAGACGACGGCGGAGACGGACGCCTCCGGCTCCATCATGCAGCCATCTGTCAGCTGCACGCCGATCTCCTCTGGACGCAGCGCGGCGAACAGCAGCGACTGATCCTCCAGCCGCGGACAGGCCGGGTAGCCGAAGGAGTAGCGCTTGCCCTGGTACTCCGCCCGGAAGCGCTCCAGCATCGTGATGTCCGGCTTGTCCGGGAAGCCCCACATGCTGCGCAGCTGCGTGTGCAGCAGCTCCGCGTAGGCCTCGGCCGTCTCCAGCGCCAGCGCCTGCACCGCGTGCATCTTGAGGAACTCGCCCTTGGCCTTGAAGTCCTCGGACAGCTCGCGGATGCCCTTGCCCGCCGTGGTGACGAACATGGCCAGGTTGTCCCGGGGCGCCCCGCCCTCCAGCGGCAGCACGTAGTCCGCCAGGCACAGCCCCTCCTCCTTCTCCTGGCGCGGGAACTCGAAGGCCGTCACCTGCGCGCCGGTGCGCCCGTCGAAGAGCAGCACGCGGTTGCCCTCGCTGCCCGCCTTGAAGAACTGGAAGACGGCCCGCGCCTGCATCACCCCGCCTCGCAGGAAGGCCTTGATCTGCTCCACCGCCTCCTTCAGCTCCAGCGCCTTGCGCCCCTCCTCCGTCTTCGCCAGCTCCGCCTCCGCCGGCGTGCCCAGCGCGCGCGCGGCCGTGCGCAGCCCCAGGTGGCGCCCGTACAGCATCACCGGGTTGATGAACTTCCAGATGTGATCCAGCGGCGTGTTCGTCAGCACGTGCCGCTCGTAGTCCGGCACGGAGGGCACCTGCGCCAGCACCTGGACTTCCCCGCTGCGCCGCGAGGTCGCCACGGGGGCGCTGGCCTTGGGGCGCTCCTTCACCTCCTGCGCCAGCTTCACCCGCCGCGCCGTCAGATCCTCCTTCAGCTTCTGGTGGGCGGCCGGATCGACGATCTGCTTGGCCAGCTCCAGGCCGCTCATGGCGTCCTGCGCGTAGGCCACCGTGCCCTCGTACGCGGGGGCGATCTGGCGATCCACGAAGTTGCGGCTGAGCGCCGCGCCGCCCACCAGGATGGGCAGATCCACGCCCGCGCGCTTGAGATCCTCCGCGGTGGCCACCATCTGGTGCGCGCTCTTCACCAGCAGCCCGGACAGCCCGAGGATGTCCGGCTCGTGCTCCTTCACCGCCTTCACCAGCTGCTCGGGCGGCACCTTGATGCCCAGGTTCACCAC
>JAFGNZ010000136.1 GCA_016926755.1 Myxococcaceae bacterium
CCTGCCGCGTGTTCAGGCTTGGAAGTGCCTGGGGAAAGTGGCTCTGTCGGGGCAGGGGGCTGCAAGGGCACCCGGCCTGTCCGACAACTTGTCAGGTTCAGACAGGTCGCCTCCGCCAGCACCTCTCCAACGAGCTCAGGCGTGGAACTGGCTGGGGAAAGTGGCGCTGTCAGGCCAGGGGGCTGCAAGTCTGAGGTAGGGGCCTTGGCCTGGGCGTCGAGCTACGGGGGGCGCTTGTTCATCCTGGCGTCGAGGCTCCACGGTCAACGGACCTACCTGATGCAGGTGGGCTCAGGGGGTTGTGTCGCTGGATGGGCCGCGCCGCAGGCCGAGCGCCTTCATCTTCTTGTAGAAGTGGCCGCGCTCCAGATCCAGCAGACGCGCGGCCTCGGTGACGTTGTCCTGCGTGTGAGCGAGCGTGTGGAGGATGATCTCCCGCTCCGCGTCCTCCACCTGCTCGCGGAAGGTGCGGTCCACCCGAGGGCGGAAGCCCGTCGGCTCCGCAGGCTCCGGAGCGCGCGCCGGGGCGGGCTCGGCCACCATGGGCGTTGGCATGGCAGGGATCATCGGGGTCGGCATCGTCTGGGGAAGCGCAGCGCTGGCGGGCAGAGTGGCGGCCTGAGCTCGGCCTCGCGGCAGCAGCTCCAGCGCCTCCGTGCCCGAGACGACCGGGCCCTCGCACAGGATGGCCAGCCGCTCCACCAGGTTGCGCAGCTCGCGCACGTTGCCCGGGTAGTCGTAGGAGGCCATCACCGACAGCGCCTCCGGTGAGAGCTTCAGCGGCTTGCGCCCGTTGCGAGCGCACGCCTCCTTCAGGAAGGTGTCGATCAGATCCGGCAGGTCCTCGCGCCGCTCGCGCAGCGGGGGCGAGTGAATCTGCACCACGTTGATCCGGTAGTAGAGATCCTCGCGGAAGTGGCCCTCGGAGATCTCCTTCTCCAGGTTCTTGTTCGTCGCGGCGATGACGCGCACGTCCACCTTGATCGTCTCCGCGCCCCCTACGCGCTCCAGCTCGCCCTCCTGCAGCACGCGCAGCAGCTTGGCCTGCATGGCCGCCGGCATGTCGCCGATCTCGTCCAGGAACAGCGTCCCCTCGTGCGCCAGCTCGAACTTGCCGCGCCGCACGCTCACCGCCCCGGTGAAGGCGCCCTTCTCGTGGCCGAACAGCTCGCTCTCGATCAGCTCGTGCGGCACCGCCGCGCAGTTGAGCTTCACGAACGGGCCGCTCTTGCGCCGCGAGTTCTGGTGCAGCGCCCGGGCGATCAGCTCCTTGCCCGTGCCGTTCTCGCCCGTGATGAGGACCCGGCCCTCCGAGGGCGCAGTGCGCTGGATGAGCGAGAAGATCCGCTGCATGGCCGGCCCGCTGCCCACCATGTCGTAGCGGCTCATCTGCGCCCGCAGCTCCTGCAGCTCCTCCATCACCGCCTGGTGCTTGAGCGCGTTGCGCAGCGCCACCAGCAGCCTGTCCCGCGCGATGGGCTTCTCCAGGAAGTCCCGCGCCCCCAGCTGCGTGGCCCTCACCGCCGTGTCGATCGTGCCGTGGCCGGACATCATGATGACGGGCAGCTCCGGCTTGAGCTCGTGCAGGCGCCCCAGCGCCGTCAGCCCGTCCATGTCCGGCATCTTCACGTCCATCAGCACCGCGTCCACCGGCCGGGCGGAGATGACATCCAGCGCCACCTGCCCGGAGCTCGCCAGCTCCGTGCGGTAGCCCGCCAGCTGCAGCGACTGGCTCAGCGTGAGCAGGATGTTCTTCTCGTCGTCGACGATCAGGACGGACGCGGGCATGGACGTGGACCTCTGACTTCGGGTGTGGCCGCTGAGCCACACTGTTCGAGAAAGGGTGTGGGGATTCAAGGACTTCGGTGCCGCGGGGTCCAGCAAGATGCAAGGAGGCGGCCGCTCCCCCGGTGCTCAGCGCGTGAGGAGGAGCACCGTGAAGCCCGCTACCTCCAGCCGCTCGTAGCGGGCCCCTTGCTGGCGCAGCATCGCTTCGTATGGGGCCGGCTGCGCGCGAGGCTCCGAGGGGTGGAAGATGAGCGCCACCCGCGGGGCCTGGTCGAACGCCACCCGGTAGGGCGGGTAGCGGTCATCGCCGGGGGTGAGGGGGATGACGACGGGGTTCTCCTCGAAGAGGAAGGTCAGCCGGTAGGAGAGCCAGTACTGCGCGGCTGCCGCCGTCACCCCGCGCTCGCGCAGCACCCGCGCCACCTCCATCTCCTCTCGGGCCACGCCTCGCGGATCCAGGCGCGGCAGCGGGCCGCGCACGTAGAAGCCGTAGCTCATCCACCCGCCCACGGCCGCGCTGAGCAGGTAGGGGGCCAGCGCCAGCGAGAAGCGGCGGGCGCGCAGCAGCAGCGCGGCCGGGGCCAGCGCGAAGGGCGCGAACCAGACGATGGGCGCCAGGTAGCGGGCCGACCACATGTCCGCGGGCATGGGAGACACCAGGAAGCCGCCCAGCGCCGCCGCGCTCACCATCGCGCCCAGGCCACCCAGCCGACGCACGCGCCAGGGCAGCCGCCAGAGGAACAGGGAGACTCCGCCCACGACGATCCCCAGCACCAGGAGCGCGGCCCCCAGCTTCTGCACCAGGGCGAAGGGGAGGGCCGGCGCCCAGCGATCCGGGTAGAGGTTCGGGCCCGGCACGTACACGCCGTACCCGAGCACCCAGGGCAGGCAGGCCTCCCACAGCAGGTTCCAGTTCCGCGCCATCGGCTCGAGCGAGAGGCTCGCGGTGGAGGCGGTGGCCCCGGAGTGATGCCGCAGCCACTGGAGCCCCGCCCACCCCAGCGCTCCGCCCGCCGCGCTGGAGGCCAGGCGGCGCCACCCGCGCGAGAGCCCCGGCCACCCGTCCACGCAGCAGGCCAGGGCGAAGGCGCCGAAGCCGGGCATGAGCTGCAGGCCATACAGATCCAGGTAGATCGCCAGCGGCCCCATGAAGGCGCCCGCCGCGTACCGCGGCAGCGGCCGCCGGGACTGACTGGCCCCATCCAGCAGCCACAGCCCCAGGAAGATGAGGGTGATGCACCACTGCCTCGGCGCGTACAGCGCCACGCCGCTGATGGCCTGCGGGGTGAAGACGACCGGCAGCGTCGCCAGCAGCCCCAGCCACGGGCCCAGCCGCCGCCGGAGGATGTCGAAGGTGAGCAGCTCCACCAGCACGTGGCCCGCCAGCGGCACGAGCATCAGCACCAGCGCCGTGGCCCCCGCCGCCTTGAAGGCCAGCGCCAGCAGCAGCGCATCCAGCGAGCCCTGGTAGCCAGCCCCCCAGAGGTACCACGACCACTCGCCCTGGAGCATGTGGCGGGCCTGGAGCCCCACGATCGCCGCGTCCGAGTGCACGCCCCGCGCGTTGAGCAGCGGAGGCAGCCGGAACAGCAGCGTGGCCAGCAGCAGCAGCCCCAGCCCTGCCCACCACTGCCCGCGCGTCGTCTCCGGCGCCGCGGAGGGAGTCAGCGCTTCTCCGGAGGTGGGAGCCGGGTCGGACATGAGGGGAGGCGAGGCTGACGGAGCGCCGCGGCACTGTCCGGGAAATAGTTCGGTGATTCAAGGGTTTCCACGCGGCGACGAGGCGCCCCACTGCAAGGCTGCGGCCGGGACAAATTGCTTTGACTCGCTCGCCCGCTTGGGACTACACGCGACCGCGCCAAACCGTCCCAGGACGGGCACTCAACCAGTTTCTGGAGGGAACGATGCGACGGATTTCGATGGTGGCAGGTCTCGCTCTCGCCATGACCGTGCTGAGCGGTTGTCCGAAGCCCTACCCCAGCTGTGACAGCGACGAGCAGTGCAAGGAGAAGGGCGAGGTCTGCGTCCAGGGCCAGTGCCAGGAGTGCGCCACGGACGCCAACTGCAAGGAGGGCTTCTCCTGCCAGGGCAACAAGTGCGTCCCCAAGGAGCCCACGTGCTCCACCGACACCGAGTGCGGTGAAGGCCAGATCTGCGAGGCCGGCAAGTGCGCCCCCGCCCAGTGCAAGGGCGATGACCAGTGCCCCGCCGGCAGCAAGTGCGATCGCGGCCGCTGCGCGGTGCGCGACACCTGCACCACCAACACCGACTGCGGCGAGGGGCAGGAGTGCCAGGCCGGCAAGTGCGTGACGGCTGGCCCGAAGGAGTGCAACTGGGAGCCCGTCCAGTTCGGCTTCAACGAGTTCCAGCTCTCCTCCGAGGCCCAGAGCCGCCTGACCGAGCTGGCCGACTGCGTCAAGACGACCGGGGCGAGCGGGAAGGTGACGCTCGAGGGCCACGCCGACGAGCGCGGCACCGAGGAGTACAACCTCCAGCTCTCCAACCGCCGCGCCGCCTCCGTCAAGCGCTACCTCACCGATCTGGGCATCCCCGCCCGGAGCCTGGACACGGTGGGCTACGGCGAGACGCGCCCGGTCTCCCAGGCCTCAGACGAGGAAGCGTGGTCCCAGAACCGCCGCGTCGAGTTTCGGCGCTGATTTGAGATAGGCTGTCGCTCGATGGGCGTCTCTGAGTCCGAAGGGCGACAGTCCTACCTTGTGTTTGCATGTGGGAATAGCTGGTATGCGGTGCCTGCGGAGAGCGCGGCGGAGGTGGTCACCTTCCCCGAGCTGACGCGGGTGCCCGGCGCTCCCGCGTACCTGCTGGGCGTGTTCGCCCACCGGGGAGAGGTGATCCCGGTGGTGGACATGGGGCTGCTGGTGGGCACGGGCAGCCAGTCCACGCGACGCGCGGTGCTGGTGCGGCTGTCGCGCGGCTCGCTGGCGCTCACCGCCAGCACCGTGGCGGGCGTGTCCCTGGTCTCCGGGAGCCTGGAGCCGCTGGGGGCCAGCGGCGTCCACGTCCACCTGCGCGGCCCGGCCAAGGGCGCCCAGCGGGATGTGGCGGTGATTGATCCGGACGGGCTGTTCGATCACCTCAGCCAGGGGGCCTGAGCCATGCACGGCCTCAGGGTCAGCGGGACGCTCCTGTGCCACGCCGGCACGCACCGCATCGCCTTCCCCGCGGTGGATGTGGCGGTCATCGACGCGCCCGGGCTCCATGCGGGGCGCTCGCGCTCGGCGCGCCAGGCCTTCGGGGAGCCGGCGGGCGCCTCGCGGGTGCTGCTGGCGCCCTCGGGGGAGACGGTGGGCGTGGACACGCTGGAGATTGACGCGGAGGTGCACCGCGTGCTGCCCGCGTCGCCGGTGGTGAAGTGGATGGGCGGGGGCAGCCTGCTGGGCTTCATCTTCGTGCGCGGGGTGCTCTGGCCGCTGGTGCGGCTGGTGGAGTTCGAGCACTTCCTCGCGGGCGCTCCCCGGGAGGCCGCATGAGCGCGCCGTCGGGGCTGAAGGGGCTGGCGCGGTGGCTGACCTGGCCGTCCTGGCTGGGCACCGGGGTGGGGGTGGTGCTCGTGCTGGCGCACGCCCAGCTCGAGTACACGCCGCCGGCGGGCGCCTGGCTCACCTTCCTGGGCCTGGTGGTGGGGGCGCTCGCGCTGTGCATGGGGCTCACCAGTCGCCTGGAGCGCCGCGCGCTGCGGGGGCTGTGGGCGGTGGAGCGGGGCAAGCTGCCGCCCACGCCGGAGAACCTGCGGCAGGCGCTCCAGGAGGCGCGCGCCATTCCGGAGCGCTGCTTCTGGTTCACGCTGCTGGGCTGGGTGGGCGGCACGCTCCTGGTGGCCCTGGTGTTCCCCCTGCTGGTGGGGGAGGCGTGGACGCTGAGCCTGCGGATCGCCCTCATGGTGGCGGGGCTGGGGCCGCTGAGCGCGCTGCTCGTCCACCTGCTGGTGGTGCGCCGCAGCCGCACGGCGGCCGAGCACATCGCGGAGGAGGGGCTGTCCGCGCTGGAGTTCATCGAGGCGGTGCCTCCCCGGCGGCAGCACCTCCGCCGGCGGCTGCTGACCTTCACCGCCATCGCGGTGCTCTGCCCCTCGCTCTTCATCCTGGACGTGTCCATCACGCGCGCGGTGCGGGTGCTGGACGAGATCCTCGAGGCGGGAGATCCGCAGGCGCAGGCGGCCGTGGTGGCCCGGGCCCGGAGCGAGCGGAGCGTGGCGCTGGGGCTGCTGTCCGGGCTCGTCATCCTGCTGGTGCTGGGCACGGCGTACGCCGCCGGCGCCGCGCTGTCGGAGCCGCTGCGCGCCATCACCGAGGACGCCACGCGCATCGCCAGGGGGGATCTGCGCCCGCCGCGCGTCATCCCCGCGGAGGACGAGGTGTGGGCCGCCTCGGCCGCCTTCGTGCAGATGCAGGCCCAGCTGGGCCAGGCGCTGGCGCAGATGCGGCGCGCGGGCATGCAGATCTCCAGCACCACCGAGCAGCTGGTGGCCACCTCCTCCGAGCAGGAGCTGGGCGCGGACGAGCAGTCCAGCTCGCTCAACGAGACGAGCGCCACCACGGAGGAGCTGGCCCGGAGCGCGCAGCAGATCGCCGGCAACGCGGAGTCCGTGGCCGGCATCGCCGAGCGCACGTTCGCCGCGGCCCAGGGCGGCCAGCGCAACGCGGCGGCCTTCCTCACCGCCATGCAGCGGATGAAGGAGGACAACCAGTCCATCGCGGACGCGGTGGTGCGGCTCAACAAGCGCGTGCAGCAGATCGGCAAGGTGGTGGAGTTCATCAACGAGATCGCCGACAAGTCGGACCTGCTGGCGCTCAACGCGGAGCTGGAGGGGACGAAGGCGGGGGAGGTGGGCCGGGGCTTCTCGCTGGTGGCCGCG
>JAFGNZ010000137.1 GCA_016926755.1 Myxococcaceae bacterium
CCCCCCGCCACGTTCACCCCCGCCGCGAACTGCCCCACCCGCACGCGCCCGCCCGCCACGTTCACCCCCGCGGACATCTGCAGGCCGGTCAGCTCCTCGCTCGCCACGTTGAGCACCGTGGACAGCTGGGCCCCTCGCACGCTCCCGCCCGCGGTGTTCACGACCGTGGCCATCGTGAGGCCGCTCACCTCCTCCTCATACATGTTGGACACCAACGCCATCGCCACGCCCCCGGCGAGCGCCGTCCCATCGTTCATCACGCCCAGCGCGACATGGTTCTCCACCGGCGCGCCCGCGGCCGCGTTGATGCTCACGCCCGGCATCAGGCCCATGTTGAACGGCACGCGCTTGCGCGGGGGTCCGCTCGCCACCGCCACCGCCGCGGGCGCCTCGGCCGGCGCCACCACCGGCGCCACCACCGGCGCCTCCATGCCGCCGCGCGCCACCGTGGCCTCCTTCAGCACCGAGGTGAAGTCCCCCGGCGCCAGCGGCGTGCGCTTGCCCTCGGCGAGGACGAAGGTCGCCTCGGACACGGCCCCGTCCAGCTCGCGCCGCACCCGGTAGCTGCCCGGCGACAGGCCCAGCTCCGTGGGGCGCCCCGGCAGCTTCATCAGCTCCACCACCAGCACCCCCGCCTCATCCCGCACGAAGAAGCGGCCCTCCAGCCCCTCCGTCAGCACCAGCCCCGCGGACGTGGCGCGCAGATCCGTCATCACCAGATCCCCGGTGCCCGCCAGCTCGATGTCATAGGCCGGGTGCTGGGCGCCGCCCTGGGTGCGCTCGGTGCGCGCCAGCGTCTCGTGGAAGGCGAACTGGTAGGCCTCGTTGAGCGTCACCCGTCCATCCCGCGTCACGTCCGCTGCCCCGCGCAGGCCGGAGACGAGGTGGTGGGTGAAGAAGGAGCCGCCCAACCTGTCACTCTCCTGGGAGGCCTCGTCCTCGCTGGACGAGGTGAGGATGGCCTGGCCCTTCACCTGGCTGCCCATGTCCACGAGGAACGCGGGGCGCGCGGCGCCTCCCTTGCGGCGCGCGAACGCCCCCGAGGCGCACGAGTCCAGCACCGCGATGCGCACGTCCGCCGGCAGGGCCACCAGCGCGCGGCGCAGCTCGCCGTAGTCCACGCGCTGTCCCTGGAGCAGCAGCCCCTCGTCATCCGAGTGCCCCGAGTAATAGAGGAGGACCTCCACCCGGTTCGCCCCCGAGGCGCGCGCGGACTCGGCCAGGGCCTTCACCTTCGCGAAGCCCTCCATCAGCCCCGCGCGCCCCGTGTCCAGCATCATCACCCGATCCGCCGGCGCCACCCCGCCCAGCTCGCTCAGCACCTTGGCGAAGGCCTGGGCGTCCGTGGTGGCGTAGCGCAGGCGCTCGCGCCCGGGGCCGCCATCATTGACGCCCACCAGCAGCGCCAGCCTGCGCACCGAGGCGGGCGTCTCCGCGGCGGACACCCCCGCCAGCAACAGCGTCAGCAGGACGAACAGTCGAGTCATGGCGAGACCTTCTCCAGGGTGAAGGACACCTGCGTGCAGCCCTCGGGGAGCGCGAGCGGCGCGGTGCGCGCGTCCACCGAGACAGCAGCCTCGTGGGCGGCGGCGAGCACCTCAGCGAGGGCAAAGGGGGCGTCCGAGGTGACGAAGATGAAGCGCTCGAAGGCGGGGGCGTCGTCCAGCGCGTAGGCGCGGGGCAGCGTGTGGGTGCCGGAGGGCGCGAGCGGGACGGAATGCTCACCGAGCTCGGGCGCGTGCAGCGTCACGGTGCCGCGCCCGTCCACCGAGAGGATGACGCCGTGAGGCTGGCCCGCGGCGACATAGGAGACCTGCACCACATCACCCGCAACGGCGGCGGCGCCGTCTTCGAGACGCTCTGGGGCGGTGGCCCCCTGGCGGTGGATGATGAGCTGGGGCATCAGGCCCTTGGTGCGCGTCACCTCGGGACCGAGCATGTCCACGCCGGAGCCCGAGACGCCTCTCCCCGGCTGGACCATGAAGAGGGCCAGGGCCGCGAGCGCTGGCACCAGCGCGAGCGCCGGGACGAAGCGGCGCAAAGGGCGGGTGTCTCCCCGAGCCGCCTCCACGCGCCGGGCCAGGGCGGCGCGGGACTCCACCTCGCGGGCCACGGTGGCGGGCGGGAGCTTCTCCAGGAGGCTCCGGTTCTCCGCCTCGAGCGCGGCCAGGCGGGCCTCACCATCGGCCTCCTGGGAGAGCCGGGCGCGCGCGGCGGCCAGCTCCTCGGGAGGCAGCTCGCCCAGGGCGATGCGCTCCAGCAACCACTCCGGGGTACGGCGCGGCGAAGTCATGCGGCCTCCAGCTCGTGCAGCACGGAAGAGAGAGCCCGGAGGCGCTTGCGCACTCCGGAGACGGAGAGGCCCACCTCGCGAGCGGTCTCCTCCAGCGTCATCCCATCCACCAGGTGAAGGACGGCGATGTCCCGGCTGGAGGTGGGCACGCGGCCGAAGAGCCGGTCCAGCAGCCCGCGCGCCGCGGTGCGCGCCTCGGTGTCCTCCACGGCGGCGATGCGCAGCACCAGCTCGTCCTCGCGGTCCTCCGGGCGACGGCGGGAGCCGCGCAGCCGGTTGAGGCACACCCTCGTCGCAATCTGGTGCAGCAGGCTGGAGGGGGCGGCGTCCTTCAGCGCCCCCTGGTAGCGCAAGAGCTGCACGAACACGTCGTGCATGGCATCCACGGCCTGCTCCTCATCGCGGAGGAGGAAGCGGCAGCGCCGGAGCACCTGAGGCCCATAACGTCGGTAGTAGGCCTCCACCTCGATTGCCACCGGACTCGCTCCTCCCTCTCTCGACAGGCTGGAACACCCGGGCCGGGAGGAACTGTCACCCGCCCCGCGCTTTTTCTCGCGCGTGTCCCTATCACCTTCCCGCGAGGGCTCACGAGACCCGGAGCGCAGTCTTTTCAAGGCCTTGGGAGGAGCGCCAGGGAGGCGCTCCGCTCGCGGAGGAGCAGCGGCGCGGATCAGGTCGTGGGGCTGCGCACCAACACGACTGGCCGATCGGTGCGCGCCATCACGGCCTGCGCCACCGAGCCCATCACCATCCGCAACATCCCGGTCCGGCCGTGCGTGCCCATGCAGATGAGGTCCGCGCAGTGGCGCTCGGCCGCCTGCGTGATGACGCCGGCCACGTCACCTCCGGCCGCCACCTCCACCTGCACCTTGCGCCCGCCCTGCGCGGCCGCGCGCGGCACCAGCTGCTCCAGCTGCTGATTCAGCGCGCCCACCTGCTCCGGCGACATCTGCGTCGGGGTGACGTGCAGCAGGTGCACCGTGCCACCCGGGGGCGCCAGCGCGCACCCGTAGGCGATGGCGCGATCTCCCAGCTCGGAGAAGTCCGTCGTCACCAGCACCGTGCGCACCTGCGGCAGCTCCACGTCCGGCCCGCGCGTCGCCGCGCGCGACGGCACGCACACCACCGACATCTTCGCCAGCCGCAGGGCGTGATGCGACACGCTCCAGAGCTTGGCCAGCGCCCGCCGGTGGTGCGTACCCACCACCAGCAGATCCACCTTCTCCTCCGCCGCCAGGGCGACGAGATGATCCGCGATGCGGCCCACGCCCACCTCCAGCCGCACGCGCACCGGCTTGCCGCCCTCCGCCAGGGGCTCCACCAGCACCGCCGCCTCCTTCTCCAGGGCCTCGCGCAGCGCCGGCGTCACGTCCCCGAAGCCCAGCGGGTGCTCCACCCCCAGCCGTATCGCCTCCTCCTGCGCCCAGAAGACGCGGCCGCCCACCAGCTCCACCGGGCCCAGCTTGCGCAGCCCCTTCACCCAGTCCCGCGCCGCCTCGAAGGGCAGCGAGCGGTCCACCCCCAGCATCACCCGCAGCGGCCGCTCTCCGCGCGCCCACGCCTCCAGCGTCGCCACCTCCCGGGCGACGAACAGCGGCACCTCCAGGGACTGCGCGAGCCGATCCACCGTGCCGCCCAGCCCCAGGAAGGGCGTGTCCTGGCTCGGCGCCGCCGTCACCATCAACGTGGCGCCCTGCTTCACCGCGAAGTCCTGGAGCGCCGCGGCCGGCTCCCCTTCCAGCAGGGTGCGCTGGACCTGGGCGCCCAGCTTCTCCAGCCGCCTCGCCTCGTCTCCCAGCGCCGCCTCGGCCGCCTCCAGCAGCGGCTTGCCGAAGGCCCTCACCGAGTCGGTCAGCAGCACATGGACCAGCAGCAGCGGCTCGCCCGCCTTCCGGGCGAGCAGGGCGGCCGCCTCGCAAGCGCGGTGGGCGGCGTCGGAGAAGTTGGTGGCGCAGACGATGGGCATGGTGCCTCCGAGAGCAAGGGCCCAGGGGGCCAGGGTGGAGAATGGTACGGCGCCCCCGAGAGGACGCTCGCGGGCTTCATACCCTGTTCACGCCGCGCGCCAGAGCACTATCGCGCGGGTGGGCGCAGCACCTGTTCAGCCTTCACCTCATGGACGAGGGGCTCGCCGCGCTCGAAGGCCTGGACGCTCGTCAGCGTGGTGTCCGCGATGTTGCCCAGCGCCTCGCGCGTGAGGAAGGCCTGGTGCGAGGTGACGAGCACGTTGGGGAAGGTGAGCAGCCGCGCCAGCACATCGTCCTGCAGCACCTTGCCGCTCAGGTCCTGGAAGAAGACGCCCTCCTCCTCCTCATAGACGTCCAGCCCCGCCGCGCCGACGTGGCCGCGCTTGAGGGCCTCGATGAGGGCGCGGCTGTCGATGAGCGCTCCACGCCCCGTGTTGATGAGCATCACCCCGCGCTTCATCTTCTCCAGCGCCGCCGCGTCCACCAGGTGGTGTGTGCCGGGCGTCAGCGGCACGTGCAGGGTGATGAGGTCCGCCTCCCGGAACAGCGCCTCCAGCGGCACATAGCGCGCGCCCAGCTCCCGCTCCAGCTCCGCATCCGGCGCCGCGTCGAAGCACAGCAGCCGGCAGCCAAAGCCGTGGAAGATGCGCGCCGCCGCGCGGCCGATGCGCCCCGTCCCCACCACCCCCACGCTCTTCCCGTGCAGATCGAACCCCACCAGCCCATCCAGGGAGAAGTTCCAGTCGCGCACGCGCGCGTAGGCCTGGTGGATGCGGCGGTTGAGCGCCAGCACGAGCGCCACCGCGTGCTCGGCCACCGCGTAGGGCGAGTACTCGGGGACGCGGACCACCTTGATCCCCAGCCGCCCGGCGGCCGCGAGATCCACGTGGTTGTAGCCGGCCGAGCGCAGCGCCACCAGCCGCGTGCCCCCTCCCGCCAACACCTCCAGCGCCGCGGCGTCCACCTTGTCATTGACGAAGGAGCACACTCCCGGGAAGCCCTGGGCAAGCTGAGCCGTCTGGGCCGTGAGCCGCGGCTCGAAGAAGACGAGCGTGTGCCCGTAGCGGGCGTTGGCCGCCTCCAGCGCCTCTCGATCGAACCGGTGTGTATCGAAGACCGCCAGCCGCATGGCTCCGCTCCTACTCCAAGGGGTTGCGCCAAGGTGGCACATGGCGCGCCTACCATGGCCCCGCAAGGAATACTCCTACCCCTGGGGGGCCTCCGAGCGCGAAAGCGCTGCGCGCGGCGGGCCCCCTCGGCGGAATTTGCGCGGCGGCCCCGGGAAACCCGGGGGGCCGGCGGTTGCCTTGAACGGCCGGACGGGCGTCTTCCCTGCGCCGCTTTATCTTCAAGAGAGGCACGGAGGATCCCCATGTTTCGCTGCCCATCTTGCGGTGCTTTCAATCGTCTGCCCCAGCCTCCCCCCCCGGGGGCGCCCTCCTGTGGCCGCTGCCACAGTGCGCTCGACGTGTCGGGCAAGCCTCAGGAGGTGGATGGGGAGGCGCTCGCACGAGCCGTCGCTTCCTCACCGGTTCCGGTGTTGCTGGATCTCTGGGCGCCCTGGTGCGGCCCCTGCCGGGCGGCAGCCCCCATCCTGGAGGAGCTAGGGCGGTCGCAGGCAGGCCGGCTCGTCGTCCTCAAGCTGAACACGGATGAGCACCCGGCCGCGGCCTCGGCCATGGGCGTGCGAGGCATCCCCACCTTCGTCGTCTATGCCCAGGGCCGTGAGGTGGCGCGGCGCAGCGGGCTCATGCCGCGCCCGGAGATGGAGCGCTGGGTGGTGGAGGCGCAGGGAAGTTCCGCGGGAACGCGAATGTAGGCCAGGAGAAGTGCTGTCGAGCGGGAGGCGCAGGGGGCGCCTCGAGCGGGTGTGGCCGCCGGAGGATGGAGGAGCGTCATGGAGGACAGCGTCGCGCTGCTCACGGACCTGTACGAGTTCGCGATGGTCGACGCCTACCTCGACGAGGATCTGCACGACGAGGCGGTGTTCAGCCTCTTCGTCCGCAGGCTCCCGCCGCGCCGCAACTTCCTGCTCGCCTGCGGGCTGGAGGAGGCGCTGCGCTACCTGGAGACGCTCCGCTTCACGCCGGAGCAGCTCGACTACCTCGCCTCGCTGGAGCACTTCTCGGACCGGCTGCTGCGCTACCTCGAGCGCTTCCGCTTCTCCGGGGAGGTGTGCGCCGTGCCCGAGGGCACTCCCGTCTTCGGCGAGGAGCCGATCCTGGAGGTGGTGGCGCCGCTGCCCGAGGCCCAGCTGGTGGAGACGTACCTGCTCAACCAGATCCACCTGCAGACGATGGCGGCCTCCAAGGCCGCGCGGGTGACGGAGGCCGCGGCGGGCCGCCCTGTGATGGAGTTCGGCCTGCGGCGCATTCACGGCACGGACGCGGGCCTGAAGGTGGCGCGCGCGGCCTTCATCGCCGGTGTGGATGCCACCTCCAACGTCATGGCCGGGCAGCGCTACGGCGTGCCGGTGGCGGGGACCATGGCCCACAGCTTCGTACAGGCGCATGACGACGAGCTGGAGTCCTTCCGCGTCTTCGCGCGCTGCTTCCCGGACTCCACCTTGCTGGTGGACACCTACGACACGCTGCGCGGCGTGCAGCACGTCCTCCGCCTGGCACGCGAGCTGGGTGAGGGCTTCCAGATCCGCGCCGTGCGGCTGGACTCGGGAGATCTGCTGGCGCTGTCGCGCGCGGCGCGGCAGATGCTGAACGATGCGGGGCTGCAGCGCGTGCAGATCATCGCCAGCGGCAACCTGGACGAGGACGTCATCGCGCGGCTGCTCTCCCAGGGCGCCCCCATCGATGGGTTCGGCGTGGGGACGGCCCTGGGCGTGTCCGCGGACGCGCCCTGCCTGGACATCGTCTACAAGCTCGTCGCGTATGCGGGAAAGGACCGCATCAAGCTGTCCGCGGCCAAGGTCCTCTACCCCGGGCGCAAGCAGGTGTTCCGGGTGGAGGAAGATGGGGTGGCGCGCAGGGACGTGCTCGCGCGCCATGGCGAGCAGCTGGGGGGCCGTCCCCTGCTGCGCACCGTGATGCGTGATGGGAGGCGGGTGGAAGGCAGCTCGCCCTCGCTGCCGGAGATTCGAGAGCATGCCCGGCGCGAAGTGGAGCGGCTGCCCCACTCCCTGCGCCGCCTGGAGCCGGTGAGTCCCCCCTACCGCGTGGAGGCGAGCCCCGTGCTGGCGTGGACGCGCGAGCAGCTCACGGAGGCCTGGGAGGCAAGCCCATGAATTCGAGACGAGGAGGCACGAGGATGCGATTTCGGGACCGGGAGGAGGCAGGACGCCTGCTGGCGCGACAGCTAATGGGGTACGCGAGCGATGCGCCGGTGGTGCTCGCGCTGCCGCGCGGCGGCGTGGCCGTGGGGTATGAGATCGCCCGGGAGCTGGACGCGCCGCTGGAGGTACTGGTGGTGCGCAAGCTGGGTGTGCCGTGGCAGCCGGAGCTGGGCATGGGGGCACTCGCCGAGGGCGGCGCCCTGTACCTCAACCAGCAAGTGCTGGAAATGGAGGACCTCGGCGTCGACGAGCTGAAGACGGTGATCGTCGAGGAGATGCGTGAGCTCGAGCGGCGCGTGCAGCGCTATCGGGGCGGCCGGCGCCTGGAGCTGGCGGGACGCACCGTCATCCTCGTGGACGACGGGCTGGCGACCGGCGGCACGGCCCGCGCGGCGGTCCGCGGGCTGCGAGGCTTTGGAGTGCGGCGGATCATCCTCGCGGTCCCCGTCGCGGCGTCGCGGACGGCGGAGGCGCTGCGCGAAGAGGTGGACGCGCTCGTCTGCGTCCACGAGCCGGAGGAGCTGTGGTCCATCGGCGCCTGGTACCAGGACTTCCACCAGCTCAGTGATGACGAGGTGCTGGCGCTGCTGGAGCAGGCGCATCGGACCACGGGGGGGAGCCCGGCGAGCCCGTGAGGACACACGGTGGCGATACCTGCCACCTCGAGATGCACTCCCCGAGGCGCCTGCGGTAGCCCCTGGACGCCCCACGGGGCCGGGCAGCCGAGCAGCCGAGCCCGCAGGGGTTGCGTGCTTCAGGGCCCGCGACGCAGCCCGTGCGGGCTCCGGACGCGCCTCCCAACGGCTCACCGTTGGCATGGAAAGTGGAGTTCCGAGGGGCATGGCCGAGAGGAAGGAGGACAAGATGGGACGCATCCTCGTGGCGGTAGATGGGACACAGGCCTCGCGCGAGGCGGCGAAGCTGGCGCTGGAGTTCGCCGAGCCTCTGGAGCTGGGGGTGACCTTCGTTCACGTACTGCCAGAGCGGGTCGCCGAGGAGCCGGGCGAGGCGCCGGAGTTCGCCGCCTTCGAGAACGCCTGCGAGCAGTACGCGGACGACCTCTTGAAGGAGACCTGCCTCACCCTGGGTGACCGCTCTTGTGCTGCCAGCAGCCAGGTGGAGCATGGAGACCCGGCGGAGGTGCTCTCCACGCTGGCGGCGGCGGAGGACGTGGAGCTGGTCATCGTCGGTACGCGGGAGCGAGGCCCTCTCGCGCGCAGCCTGCTCGGCAGCGTCTCCGGTGAGCTGATGTGCCGGTGTCCCAAGCCGGTGCTGGTGGTACCGGAGCGCTCCATCCCCGCCGACCTCCAACCCTGACCTCGCGGCCGCCCGCTCCCTCGGCTGATCCCTGGCCAGGGGCGCGTCAATGCACCGCGCCGCCGGGCGTCCACGCCGGTGATGGGCCTGGGGGGCGGAGGAGCGTCTGCGCGGCCCGCGAGAGCGGCAACCGGACCCGGAACACGGAGCCTTGGCCCAGGCGGCTCTCTACCTCGATGCGCCCCCCGTGGGCCTCGATGATGCGCCGCGCCACGGAGAGCCCCAGGCCCACGCCCGGAGCACGCTCACGGGCTCTCCGGCCTCGCCTGTAGGGCGCGAAGATGTGGCGTTGCTCTTCGGCGGACATGCCGATGCCCTGATCCGTGACGCAGAGCAGGGCCTCCTCTCCCTCCTGGTGCACCGTCACGTCCACGCGCTTGCCCTGAGGTGAGTACTTCAGGGCGTTGCTCACCAGGTTGTTGAGCACCTGCTCCATGCGGGTGCCGTCGCAGAACAGGAGCACGGGGCTCTCGGGCAGGGAGAGGCTCAGCTCATGGTTCGACCCGCTGGCCTGATACAGCTCCACCACGCCGCGCGCCAGCTCCCGCGCGTCGCGCTCCTCCAGCTTCAGCTCCAGCTTGCCGGCCTCGATACGGGTGGCGTCGAGCAGGTCCCCTACCATCCGATCCAGCCGCGCCACCTGCCGGCGCACCAGGGTGATCATCTTCTGGACGCGCGCGGGAGAGGCGTCCGGCTTGTCGGGATCGACGAGCGCCACGGACATCTTCAGCGCGGAGAGCGGGTTGCGCAGGTCGTGCGCGACGCCTGCCAGGAAGGTGAGCTCATCCTCCTGCTTCTGGACGAGCGAGGAGGCCATCTCGTTGAAGGTGCGGGCCATCTCCCGCAGCTCGGTGGGTCCGGCCTCCGGGGCTCGCGTGCGCTTGCGCCCGGAGCCGAAGCGGCGCATGGCCTGGCTGACCTGCGTCACCGGGCGGAGGACGGCGCGCCGCAGCCAGACGAGCGCGCCGATCAGCGACACCAGCAGCAGCGCCACCAGCGCGGTGCCTCCGAGCCTGCCCAGCCGCTCCCAGCGCCTGGCCTGGGCCTGGGCGAGACGAGCCTCCTGCACGTTGTACTCGACGAGCCGCTCGAGCGTGGCCACGGCTTCATCCAGCAGCGACCCCGCCTCACGGGCCACCAGCGCCGGTGGACGCCCATTGGCCTCCCGACGCAATGCGACGTAGGCCATCACCTGCCGGTGGACCTCGCGCATGAGCGCCTGCTCCTCTGGAGTCGTCGCAAGGGGTTGCACCTCCTCGAGCAGCTTCTGGAGGCGCGCCTCGCTCTGCCCGAGCAGGGTGCTCTGGGCCTCATCTGCTGAGGGGAGCAGCAGGAATCCCCGCCGGTAATGGGTGAGCAGCTCCACCTCCAGCTCCTCCGCGAACCGAACCCCCTCGACGGAGGTCTCCAGGCTGGCGGCCACCCGCTGGAGGTACTTCGTGACCAGCCCGAGCGAGGCGGCGGCCGCCAGGATGAGAGCCGCAAGGACGATCAGGATGGAATTCAGGACGACCTTGAGGCTCATGCGCGCTCCGAGGGCGGCGCGAACATCCGCGGCAGAAGGCCTCCCCCAGGAGAGAAACAGGCGCGCACCGGGTATTCCATTCGCGCGCCTGCCTGGATGCAGGGCGAGGGCTCAGCGCCCGAAGCCGCCCAGCGCGGTGCGGCTGAAGCTGGCGGCGCCCTGGCTCACGCGCACGGCGGACTGGCTGAAGACCTGGAAGGCCTGGCGGATCTCCTGGGCGCTCTGGCCGGGCGTGAGGATCCACTTGTCCTCGATGCCCATCTCCCGGAACACCTTGCGGAAGTCCGTGGTGCCATCGTGGATGCCCATGGCGGCGACGATGTGGTTCTCGGCCCGCTGCAGATCCTTCACCAGCGCGGCCACGTCCCTGGCGCGCGAGCTCTGCGAGTGGCAGTCCCCGCCGTCCGTGATGATCAGCGTGACGGTGCGGGCGGACACGCCGTTGCGGGTGAACTCCTGGGACTTGGCCAGCACGGTGCCCAGCAGCACCACGGTCTGGTCATACAGGGGCGTGCCGAGGTTGGGGTTGTAGTTCTTGTCGTGCATCCGCACGACGTCCTCGATCGGCCGGTACGGGTTGAGGACGAAGCCATTGAGGTAGCGCGTGTGGAAGAGGACGGTGTCCCGCTGCTTGCTGCTCAGCAGCGCGTCGAGGACCTGGTTGTGGCCGTCGCAGACGAGCCGGGCGTTGTTGCCGTGCTGAATGCTGCCGGAGTCATCCGGCATGACGGTGACGAGGACGACCTCGCTGGCCTGGACGTCGTCCACGCTGACGCCGAGGCCCGCCTGGATCTGCGCGCCGAGATCCACCACGGTGAGGGCCTGGAGGCCGGCGGGGCTGAGGACGCCCTCGGCGTGGGCGGCCTGGAAGAGCTGCGAGACCTGAGTGCCGTTGCTGGTGCTCATGGGAGTTCCCTTTCGTCGTTTCACTGCTCTCGAATCAGCCGATGTGCAGGTCCGGCCAGCTCGCCAGCGCTTCGGTGGACTTCACCAGGTGCATGCCGGCATCGGCGAAGCGCTTGAGCGCGTCCTCGGCCTGGGGGGTGAAGTCGGCGGCGAAGCCCCCCTTCCCGTCCGGCACGGTGACGGCGGACATGCAGTCGGTGAGCAGGTACACCTTGCGGGCGAGCGCGGCGTCCATGGCGACGATCTCGCTCAGCAGATCGTCGATGGAGCTCTTCACGCAGTGGCTGGCGGCCTGGCCGGCGATGACGACGGCGTCCGCGGTGAGCAGCGTCTTGAGGAACTGCGTGTTGCGCTGAGCCAGGGGCTGGCCGTCGTGGCGGCTGAGCACCTCGGGCCGCAGCACCGAGTAGTTCTCCGTGAGCGGGTTGCCGCCCTTCACCTCGCACCAGGACTGCGCGCCGCGGGCGAACGCGTGGAAGAGGCGCGCCTCCTGCACCACGCCCGCCAGCGCGTGCCCATCACCGCCGAGCAGGCAGTGCGGCGGCCACAGGTAGAGCGTGTACTTGCCGGCGCGCTCCAGCTCCTCGCAGTAGTACTTCACCTGCTTGAGCAGCCACGGGTAGTTGCCGCCGCACAGCCATTTGGCCACCGCGGGGTTCGGGCGCACCTGCCCGCGCTCGATCTGCTCGCGCGTCACCTCGCGGTAGGGGGTGAGCGGCTGATCGTTCGGGTCCACCCAGAAGGACGGGAAGAAGATCTGGTACGCGAAGTGCGTGTCCAGCGTGGTGGTGACGTTCGTCAGCGCGCCGAGGTTGCGGTAGACGAACTCGGCGATGCGGCGGCTGTCGTCGATGGCGCCCTTGCCGCTGCGGCCGGCCACGTAGAGCGAGCCCTCGGGGAAGCAGAAGTCCTTCTGCACGTCGATCAGCAGCAGGTGCAGGTTGAACGTGTCGGTCGCGGAGGGCGCGAGGCCATGGGCGGCGCGCCACGTGGCCGCCTCCGTCTGGAGCTTCCCGGCGTTCGGGCCGTAGCCGTAGGAGCCCGCGTTGTCGGGCCGGTAGAACGACGGAAACGGCAACTCCTTCACCTGGGTCTTCATGGCCTTCTCCCTCCTGGGGTGCGCCTCCTCGGCGATCCCGTTCGTGTATCTTCGACACCAACATAGTGTCCAAACGACACCATGTCAAGTGAACCTGCTGGGGCCTCGCCGCGCCGGGCGCTGGATGTGGGCGCAGGTCAGCGGGGCTCGGACCTGGGCGCGCTCGTGGCGCTGGGCGCTGATCCCGGCCACCTTGGCTCACCCGCCCGTGTGATAAACTCGGGGTTTCAACATGAGTCGACCGCGACGAGCAGGTTTCACCTGGCTTGGCGACCGTGTCGACGGGGGAGTTGACGATGCAACGGCAGGAATCCATCCAGGCGGCGGGGGCGGCCGCACGGGCGTTCGATGTCCAGACAAAGCACTGGCTGACGGAGGCGAGCGCCTCGCCCGGTGCTTCGGTCCACCGGGTTCCGCGGCTCGACGGCGAGCTGCGGGTGGACGAAGCCTCCCGTGAGAAGGCCGCGACTGACTTCGGGGTGTTCATCCACCGCACGCCCGCCGCAGTGCTGCGCCCGGGCTCGCGCGAGGACGTCATCGAGATGGTCCGCTTCTGCGACCGCCTCGGAATCAAGGTCACCGTTCGTGGCCAGGGGCACTCCACCTTCGGGCAGACGCAGAACGAGGGCGGGCTCCTCATCGACATGGCCACCCTGGCCACGGTCCACGAGGTCGCCGAGGGGCACGCGCTCGTGGACGCCGGCTGTACGTGGCACCAGGTCCTCGTCGCGGCCCTCGCGGCGCAACCCTCCCAGACGCCGCGCGTCGTCACCGGCTTCTCCCTGCTCTCGGTGGGCGGGACGCTCTCGGTGGGCGGCATCAGCGGGATGGCGTATTTCCAGGGCTGCCAGGTCCAGCACGTCCTCGAGCTCGAGGTCGTCACCGGGAACGGGCGGCTCGTAGTCTGCTCGGAGAAGCACGAGCGGCGCCTCTTCGAGGCCGTGCTCGCTGGCCAGGGACAGTGCGCGATCATCCTGCGGGCCCGCGTCGCGCTCTGGCCCGCCCCGCCGAGGACGCGGGACTACATCCTCAACTTCAACACCCTCCCCGAGCTGATGGCCGCGATGAACACGCTCCTCGACGAGGCCCGGGAGAGCAGCAAGCCCAAGCTGGGCCTCATCTGGGGAGGCGCCGTGCCGACCCCGGAGGGCTTCGTCTACCCGCTCTACGCCAACGCGCACTACGATCCCGCGGCGGGGCCCGCGCCCGATACCAGCGAAGTCTTCAGCGCCATCACGCTTCCGGCCACCCCGCCCATCGTGGAGGACCAGACCTACCTCGAGTACGTCGACAAGATCGACCGGCAGAACCTCGCCCTCCCCAAGGGGCCGGGGCGCTACCCGCTCTGGCTGGACGTGTTCGTCTCGCGCGAAGCCTTCCTCGGATACGTGGGTGACGTCCTCGCCAGGACTCAGCCCGACGACATGGGGAAGGAGGCGGGGCTCGTGCTCTTCTTCCCGCTGGAGACCTCGACCAACACCCGGCCCCTGTTCCGGCTCCCGGACTCCTCGCGGGTCTTCCTCTTCGACTACTTCCGCAACACGGACGCCGTCCCCCGGAGCAAGGCGGAGGAGCTGGTCGCGCGCAACTACACGCTCTACCAGCAAGGGGTCGCCATCGGCGCCACGGCGTACCCCATCGGCTCCGTGCCGCTCATGCCCGAGGACTGGAAGCGGCACTACGGGCCCGCGTGGGAGCAGCTCCAGCGGGACAAGCAGCACTTCGATCCGCACCACACGCTCGGCTCGGGGGTGGCCATCTTCAACGCCCCGGGAGCCGCGCAAGCCGGCGGCAACGACTGAGCTGAGAGGCCTTCGGCGGCGGGAGCGATTCCCGCCGCCTCCACTTTTTTACTCCGCAGTTACGGATGGTTAGCGGATTCCTCCATCCGTGTTGCACGTATGTCGCACGCCGGAGCAGGCCGGTCGAGCACCCTGACCGCCTCTCTGCGCGTGTCCGGGCTCAGGTGGGCGTACCGCTCCGTCATGTCGATGGTGGCGTGCCCCATCAACTCCTGGATCACCTTGAGCGGGACGCCTCGCATGTCGAGGTGGCTGGCGTAGGTGTGGCGCAGGTCGTGCCAGCCGATGCGCCCCTCCTCGCGACTCATGCCCGCCCGCTTTCGCGCTCAAACTCTGGGACAGAAGTGGCACGCGCACTGTGATCCTCGACGGGGTGACATTCCCACCGGTCCAGGTGTCCGCGAGTCCCCCGTGATTGGCGGGCATGTCATGGTTCCCCTGTAAGCTCGGGTGGTGCTCCCGGCGCGCAGGAGCCATGGCCAGGAGGCGCCCCATGCCGCGCTCGCTAGTCCTGCTGCTGTTTGTGCTCCTCTCAGGGTGCAGCGCCTCAACGAGGAGTGTCGTCCGCTTGGACACGGGCCAGGGCGAGCCCCTCGTCCACACCCCGCGCCGCGACGTGGAGCCGGCGGTGGTGAGCGAAAAGGAGTTCAAGAAGGCCGTCGCGCAACAGGCCCCCGCTGTGCCTGTAGCGGAGCGGCCCCTGGAGCACGCCCGGCAGCTGTTCGGAGTGCCCGAGCGAAGCGGCTGGTACAGGTACGAGGGCGGGGGGCGACGGCTCCTGGCCTCGGAGCCGGGGAGCACCCGGAACCTGCGCCTGTTGCCCGAGGACGAGGAGCTCAAGCGCCGCTACCTGCTGTGGTGCCAGGCCGGGTGGGGAGACGGAGATTGCCTGCGCCTGCTGGTGGACAAGCCCTTCCTGGATGGGGACGACAAGTACGCGCTGGCCATGGCCATTGCCCACAGCAAGGTGCTGGGGGCCATGAAGGAGGAGCTCGCTCGGATGGTGAGCCCCCAGGCGGTGGTGGCCACAGTGGTGGGCGGCCTGACCATGTACGCGATCTTGCTCGCGCTGCCCGAGCCGGTGAGCAAGGGCATCGCCGCGCTGCTGACGGTGGGGGCCATGGCGTACCTGGGCTGGGACACGGTGTGGCGCCTGATTGATGGGTGGCTGGTGCTGATGAAGGAAGTGGATCAGGCCACCACCTTCGACGGCATCCACGCTGCCGGAGAGAAGTTCGGGGAGACGATGGGGGAGAAGGCGGCGCGAGCCTTCGTCATGCTGGGCACGGTGGCGTTGGGGAACACGGCTTCGGGCATGGCGGCGGCGCTGCCGAAGTTGCCGGGAGCCGGGCAGGCGGCGGTGGTGGCCGAGGCCCAACTGAACCTCCGCTTCACGGCCCCAGCGCTGGCTCAGGTGAAGTCGGTCGCCATCACGGCCGAGGGCGTCACCCTCACGCTGGCCCCCAACGCCGTCGCCATGGCGGCGCGCGACAGCTCAGGCGGCAAGGTTGGCGCGCAGGCCGCGCCGCCCAGCTCCGGTGGCCCAGGGAAGTGGGTCCAGGTGGACGAGTACATGTCCGAGAGCGCCCAGACCTATCAAGCCCAGAGGACGGGGGCTCCCCCGGGCTACGCGTACCGCGTCAAGGTAGGTGACAAGGAGGTGGACTACGATGGCTTCGACCAGGGGGTGCTTCTTGAGGTCAAGGCCACCGGCTACGCGAAGTGGGTTGATAAGGAGTTCAACTTCCTTGAGATCTTCGAGGGCCGTTTCAAGTTGCTTGATCAGGCGCAGCGCCAGTTTGCAGCTGCCAATGGGCTGCCTGTCCGGTGGATCGTCGCTGAAGAGAAACTCGCGGGTGCGCTCAAGAAGCTGTTCAAGGCTAACTTTCTCGAAGACATCGAGGTCGTTCATATTCCCCCACGCCCCCCGACCCAGTGAGGAGTAGCCGAGCCATGAGAGAAACCTACTACGCTGGCTCTTGTTGGCTCGCCCGGCCCGAATCCGCTGAAGCTTGCGCGCGGCGCGCGGCGCGTTTCTTCCACCTCCTGGGTCGCTGCGACCCAGCGTGGACCCGCTGGTATGAGCCGGCAGGTAGCTTCAAGAAAGCACGCGAACGCCTGTTCCCCACAGACGCGGAGAACTTCCAGAGGCTGTTCGCACAGGAGGAACATCAGATCGTTGATGGATTCTCGTTCCATTTGTGGACGGGTGACAACCTGCAGGAGACGTCCGGCATTGATGGCAGCTGCGGTCACTCCTCTCTTCACCTTCCGTCCACTTGCGTACTCCGGCCTTATGATGAGGGACCTATTGGGGAGCGGGTGCTGACCGCACACGTCATGACCGAGGTGCTGCGCGCCAATGCCCTGGCCTGGGACCCGGAGTGGGGAGTGGCCACCTCCGAGGCGCACCGGGACAGCGTGACGGAGAAAGCGAAGCCGGGCACCTTCGTAGGCTGGGTGATGTACTTCTCGCGGCTGCGAGGCA
>JAFGNZ010000138.1 GCA_016926755.1 Myxococcaceae bacterium
ATCAAGTGGCCCAACGACGTGCAGATCGACGGGCGCAAGGTGGCGGGCATCCTCACGGAGCTGTCCGCCGAGCCCGAGCGCGTGCACTTCGTGGTGCTGGGCGTGGGGGTGAACCTCAACGCGCGGCCGGAGCACTTCCCCGAGGAGCTGCGGGCCACGGCCACCTCGCTGGCCCTGGCCCGCGGGCAGCGCATCCCCCGCGCGCTCTTCACCGCCACGCTGTGGACGCGGCTGGAGGAGTGGCTGGATCTGCACCTGGAGACGGGCTTCGGCGCCATCCGCCAGCGCTGGAAGGAGCTGTCCTCCACGCTGGGGCAGGAGGTGCTCGTCCGCACGGATCGCCGGGAATTCCGGGGGCTGGCCGAGGACATTGACGCGGCCGGCGCGCTCCTGGTGCGGGCGGAGGACGGCTCGGTCGAGCGGGTGCTGGCGGGGGATGTGGAGCGGCTGCGCCCGCGGGTGAAGGGCGGCGCCTGAACAGGCCCCCGAGGGGCGGCTTCGCGCTAGAGTGAGGGCGTGATGCTCCTCGCGATCGATGTCGGCAACACCAACACCGTGCTCGGGGTGTACGAGGGCAGGAAGCTCCTGGCGCACTGGCGCATGGAGACGAACGCCCGCCGCACCTATGACGAGTACGGCATCTTCGTGCGCCAGCTCTGCCAGTACAGCGGCATTGATCCGGACAGGGTGGCCGCGGTGGCCGTCTCCAGCGTGGTGCCGCCGCTCCAGTTCAACCTGGAGAAGATGAGCGAGCGCTACTTCAAGGCGCGCCCCATGTTCGTGGGGCCGGGCGTGAAGACGGGCATGCCCATCCTCTACGACAACCCGCGGGAGGTGGGCGCCGATCGCATCGTCAACTCGGTGGCCGCCTACGAGAAGCACCACGGCGGGCTGATCGTCGTGGACTTCGGCACGGCCACCACCTTCGACGCGGTGTCCCCCAAGGGCGAGTACCTGGGCGGGGCCATCTGCCCGGGCATCAACATCTCCATGGAGGCGCTGTTCCAGAACGCCTCCAAGCTGCCGCGGGTGGAGTTCGCCCGGCCGCCGCACGTGGTGGGCCGCAACACGGTGCACTCGATGCAGTCCGGCTTCGTCTACGGGTACGTGGGGCTGGTGGACGGCATCTGCGAGCGGATGCAGGCGGAGCTGGGCTTCCCGGTGCGGGTGGTGGCCACCGGAGGCCTGGCGCCGCTGGTGGCCAGCGAGTCCAAGGCCATCCAGGAAGTGGACGAGTTCCTCACGCTCGAGGGACTGCGCATCATCTACGGAAGGAACCACGCCTCATGACGACCGCCGTCCCCGCGGCCCCCGCTCCGGCGGGCTGTCCGTTCAACTCGGAGTTCCTCCCCCCCAACATGCGCAAGCACGTGGATCCGGCGGCGCCGGTGCCGCTGCGGATGATGGCGGCCAAGGGCCTGGTGCCGCTGAACCCCTCGGACATGCTGGGCGCGCTCTTCATGCTCACGTTCGATGCGGAGCAGAACATCCGGGACACGGCGGCCAAGTCCGCCGCGGGCCTGCCGGATCGGATC
Organism: Myxococcaceae bacterium; assembly: GCA_016926755.1. Taxonomy (GTDB): domain Bacteria; phylum Myxococcota; class Myxococcia; order Myxococcales; family Myxococcaceae; genus Hyalangium. Next base: position 1,536 of record JAFGNZ010000138.1, read on the forward strand.
CTGGGCTCGGCGCTGCGGGACGAGGGCGTCCAGGCGCCGGTGCTCGGGTGGTTCCTGGGGCTGCTGAAGGGCAATGACACCTACGCGGAGATGCTGGTGCTCAACGCCAGCACGCCGGACGAGGCGGTGGCGGAGGTGGCGGCCACGTGCAGCCCGAAGCTGGCGGAGATCATCGGCCAGAACCAGCTGCGCCTGCTGCGCCACGAGAACATCGTCCGGGCGCTCTGCGCCAACCCCAGCGCCAGCCAGGCGCTGATCGACTCGGTGTGCGACTTCTCGGTGCGCAGCGGGCTGGTGCTGGCGGACGTGCCGCAGATGCAGGCGGCGCGGGTGCGCCTCTTCGGGCCGCAGGCGGCGGTGGCTCCGCCGGATCCCGGCCCCACCGCCGAGCAGGTGCTCCAGGACTTCCAGGAGGCGGTGCAGGACGAGAGCGCCGCGCCGATGGAGGAGGGCAAGAAGCTCAACCTCACCCAGCGCATCATGAAGATGAGCATCGCGGAGAAGATCAAGCTGGCGACGCTGGGCAACAAGGAGGCCCGGACGCTGCTCATCCGCGACTCCAACAAGCTGGTGTGCACGGCGGTGATCCGCAGCCCGCGCATCACGGATGGAGAGGTGCTCTCGTGCGCCACCAACCGCGCCGCCAACGAGGAGGTGCTGCGCATCATCTACAACAACCGCGAGTGGACCAAGAACCAGAAGATCAAGCTGGCCCTGGTGAAGAACCCGAAGGTGCCGCTCACGGTGGTGATGAAGTTCCTCAACAACCTGCGGGACACGGAGCTGAAGGATCTGGCGCGTGATCGGAACGTGCCCGCGGGCGTGTCGCAGTTCGCCAAGAAGCTGGTGGAGAAGAAGACGGCGCCGAAGAAGGAAGAGAAGTAGGCCCGAGCCAGGTCAGGCGGCGGCCTCGTCCGCCTCTTCCGTGGCGGAGGGGGCCTCCTCCAGGAGCTGCTGGGCGATGCCGAGCGCCTTCTTCGCGCGCTCGCGCAGCTTCTCGTCGTTCTTGATGCGCGTGTAGAGCTTCGTCACGCGCTCCTCGTTGCGCACCGCCGCCTCCTCCAGCTCGGTGATGCGCCTGCTCAGGCGCTCGGCCTCCTCGGAGGCGCGGGCCGTCTGGCTCTCCAGCTCGCCGCGCGCCGTCTCCAGCTCGCCGCGCGCCGAGTCCAGCTCCGACTGCACCGCCTCCAGCTGGCCGCGCAGCTCGCTGACCTCCTCGCGCGCCGTCTCCGCCTGGCCGCGCAGCTCGTCGCTCTCCCCGCGCGCCGCCTCGAGCTCCGACTCGAGCTGGCCCAGCTTCTCGCGCAGCTCCTCCAGCTCCGCCTGCGTGGAGGCCTGCTGCTCGTTGTGGGCGTCCACCTCCGCCTGGAGCGCGGTGAGCTTCCCGCTGGCGCCGCGCGCCTCCTCCTTGGCGGTGTTGAGCTGCTGCTCCAGCTTCTTCTTGTCCGCGGTGAGCTGGTCGACCTTGCCGGTGAGCGTCTTGATCTGCGCGTCGCGGCGAGCCATCTCCGCGGCCGACTCCGTGGACTGCCGCTCCAGCTCCAGCTGCTTGTCCTGCAGCTCGACGCAGTCGTGCTCCTTCTGGGACAGCTCGCCCTTGAGGCGGGAGATCTCCTTGTCCTTCTCCTGCTCCTTGAGGTTCAGCTCGCTCTTGAGGCGGAGGATCTCCTTGTCCTTCTTGTTGACCGCGTCCTTGAGCGCGAAGGAGTCCTTGTCGCTCTTGCCGGCGGCGGAGCGCGCCGTCTCCAGCTCCGTGTTCTGGGACTCGAGCTCGGACTCCAGCTCCTGGACGCGGCTCTCCGCCGTGGAGGTCTGCGCCTGCGCGTCCTCAAGGGCGCTCTGCAGCTCCGCCACCTTCGCGCGCAGGTTGCGCAGCTCGGCGGCGTCCGCCGCGGACATCGCGGGGGCCGATGAGGCCGCGGGCCGGGAGGCGGCGCTGGAGCTCGGGCTCGACACCGCGGGCAGCGTCATCGCCGGGCGAGAGGGCGGGGAGGCCTTCACGGGCTCGGCGAGCGGGACCGGCGTAGGCATCGACATCGAGATCGGGTCGATGAAGCCGATCTGCGTCTTCTCGCCGTCATCCAAGTCATCGCCCAGGGAGTCCAGCGCGTTCTCGGCGTCCCGGCCCAGGTTGTCGAGCGCGTCCAGATCCTCCTCGCCTCCGGAGGACTCGGGCGGCGCCACCACGGGCTCCTCTTCCCCGGAGTCACCCGGGTCGGACATGTCGCTGAAGGCCTCGTCGAGCATGTCCAGCTCTTCGCCCGCGGCGATAGGGGGCTCGCTGTCGACGGCGATCTCCTCGGCGGTGTTGCTCTCGTCAGGCAGCGGCTCGTCCTCGGCCATCGGCTCATCGGTCAGCCCGTCGAGCGTGAGGCCCTCGTCCTCCACCACCTCGCCCACGACGACCTCGGGGAAGCCGATCAGCGAGCCGACGGCCTCCACCAGCTGATCCGAGTCCACGGGCTTGGCCACGTACTCGTCCGCGTGGGCCTTGAGCTTGCGGTGCGCCGCGAAGCCGTCCGGGTTGCCGATGATGACGATGGGGACGTTCTTGAGATCATCGTCCTTCTTCAGCTTGCCGCAGATCAGGTAGCCGTTCTGGCCGCCGGACAGATCCACCGCGAGCACCACCAGATCCGGCCGCTCACGCTGGATCTGGCCCACGCTCCCCTTGCCATCGGCGGTCTCCTCCGCCACGAAGCCCCTGGCCTCGAGCGCCTCGCGCAGGGTGGAGGACAGGGAGGTGTCACTTTCGACAATCAGGATTTTCTTGGACATGAACGGACAGCCCGACCAGAGGAGCGGCGCGGGCAGAGGGCCAACGCGCGTCCACCGAGGCTATCGGCCATGCTGGGGACCGTCAATGTTAGGGCCGGCCAATGTCCGGTGCCGTTCTCCCGGGCGAGCGGCCAGGCGAGCGCGGGGCGCGAGCCCGCTCAGGGCACGTGGGAGACCGGAGAGATGGGGATCAGCGGCTCCGAGGGGCGCGGCGCGTTGGCCAGCCGCGAGGAGCGCTCCTTCTCCAGGAGCATCTGGCGGATGTCGGCCTCGTCCAGATCCGAGACGAGCTCGTAGACGATCTCCCCGTCCCGCCACACGGCCACGTTGTAGCCGTCGCTCGAGTCCACCTCCACCGAGGGCAACGCCTTGGCATCCAGCTGCCGCTCCGCGTCACCGAAGACGAAGACGCCGATGCGGCGGCCCGCCTCACCCTCCTTGGAGGGCTGGGTCTCGTAGCTGATGTACGCGGCGTCGCGATCCTTCAGGTTGAAGATGCGCGCGCCGGACAGCTGGGCGTTGGGCAGCCGGGGCACAGGCACCCGGTGCTCCAGCTTGCCGTGGAACCACTGCTCCACGCGCTCCGGGGCCGCGTTGGCGATCTCGTAGGGCAGCCTCGTGCTCTTGGCATGGCGCCGGGCGGCGTCCTCCACGAAGCGCTGGCGCTCCTCGGGCCGCAGCGCCACCCAGCCGCCACCCACACAGGCCACCACGAGCGCCGCGGCGCTCATCCGCAGCCACTGGAGCTGATGGGCCCGGCGCTGCTCACGGCGCAGCCCCACCTGGAGCCCCGCGCGCAGCGAGTCCGGGGCGCGACGGGACTGGACGGCGTGGCGCGCGGCGCGGCGCAGCGCCTGCTGCACGTGCCGCTCCTGCTCCACCCGGCGCGCGCAGGCCGCGCACGTCGCGAGGTGGGTCTCCACGTCGATCCGCTCCTCGGGCTGAAACTCGCCGTCGAGGTAGGGGTACAGAAGGCGATCGAGTTCCTGGCAGATCATGAGCGCTCGAAGAGGGCGGAGATGGCAAGGGCCCTCGGGCAATCCATTATGCCCTCGGGCCCGTCAACCTCGCACTACCCGGTCTTCTTCCTTTGCCGATAATCTTCCAGGTTCGCGGGTGCCACCACGGGCTCACCCTCATGGCGGAACACGCCCTGACCCTCGGCGTACTCGCGCAGCGTCTTCTGCAGCAGCTTGCGCCCGCGGAACAGCCGGCTCATCACCGTGCCCACGGGGCACTCGAGGATCTCGGCGATCTCCTTGTAGGAGAACTCCTGCAGGTCCGCGAGGATGACCACCAGCCGGAAGTCGATGGGGAGCGCGTCGATGGCGCGCAGCACGTCGTCCGACAGGAGGCGATCGAAGAAGTACTGCTCGGGGTTGGCCGCGAAGTCCGTTGCGTCCCGGCTCACGAAGCGCTCGTGCACCGCCTCGCGCTCCACGCCCTCCACCACGCTGCGCTCCTTCACCTTGCGCCGATAGCGGTTGATGAAGGTGTTGGTGAGGATCTTGAAGAGCCAGGCCTTGATGTTGGTGCCGCGCTCGAACTTGTCGAAGAAGCGGTAG
>JAFGNZ010000139.1 GCA_016926755.1 Myxococcaceae bacterium
AAGCCGCAGCAGCGCCTCGCGTACCGTGCTTCGGGAGACGCCGTAGCGGCGCGCCAGCGTGTGCTCCGAGGGAAGTACTCCATCCTTTGGCAGCTGCCCCAACGAGATAACGCGCTCCAACTCCTGCTCGACTTGCCAGACGAGTCCCAACCGTTCCATGTCCGCCACCCTCCTCGTTTCAAGTGGCGGCCATCACATCAGCAGGGTCCGACATGCCAGGTAGGCAGTCCGCTCTGCACCCAGGGGCGCAGTGGGGCCCGGCGCTGCGCCGGGGAAGCTCCCTCTTGTGCCTACCTGCCTCGGCTCAACACCCTCTGAGGGACCGTGAGAGGCCAGGCCGCACATCAAGCGGGTGGTGGCACCTCGGAGAGCCCCCGGCGGCGCATGTCTTCGAGATCGTCGGTGAGCCCCAGCTCCAGGCCTCGCTCGGTTTCGATGTAGCGCTGCATGAGAGGCACGGGGCAATACAGGCGCCCCTCGCCGTCCGGCACCAGCACGTAGCTCAGCTCTCGGTGGTCCATCGCCTCGTCGAAGTCGACGGAGCGGATGTCGGCGCCGCGGGCCTTCAGCGCCTGCCGCACCTCCTCGCGCGTCGGGCGCCCGAGCAGCAGCGCCTGGCGCACCACGGCGCGGTGGAGCGGATGATCCCCGCGCCAGCGGCGGCCCTGGTCCCGGAGATCCTTGTCCTCGCGGAAGACGCGCTCCAGGTGCTCGCGGGTGAGCAGGTGGGTGTCGGGCGGCAGGGACTCCACCAGCGCCTTGCACGCCAGCACGAGCAGGTTGGCCCTGCGCCCGGCCTGCTCCACCAGGAAGTCCGGCGTGGCGGGCGAGTCCCACTGGAGGCCCAGGGCCGCCATGGGCTCGGTGACGAGCGCCAGCGCCGAGCGCGGGTCCAGCGGCTCCAGCCGGAGGTGCTCGCCGAAGTTGCGCAGCGGCTGCTTCTCGTCGAGCACCACGGCTCGGTACAGGTCCCAGAAGCCGGCGAGGATGAAGTAGGCCCGGCCCTCCTCCGCCAGCGCGCGCATGGCCTGCAGCACCGGGTAGCCCGCCTTGGCGTCGGCGCTGATGAAGTCGTCCGTCTCGTCGATCAGCCACACGCGAGGCCGGGAGGGCACACCGGCGGCGACCTCCACGAACGGCGGGAGGGGCGAGCCATCCGCGGGCACCCGCTCGCGCTCCCGGGCGAGCCGGCGGTGCAGGTCCGCGTCCGCGAGCTCCACGTAGTGCGCGTCCAGCTCCGGGCGGGCCTGGAGCCGGCGGAGGACGGCGAGCAGGAGGCTGCTCTTGCCCATCTGCCGCTGGCCCACCACGAGGAAGTTGCGCATCGACCGATCCGCGATGGCGCGCACCTCGCGCTCGCGGCCGAAGAAGAGGTTCTCCAGCTTCACGCCGCCAGCCACCTGATAGGGCGACAGCTCCGACACTGCCACCTGCGCGGCGATGGCGGCCTCCAGCAGGCGCACCGGCTCTTCGGCCAGCAGCAGATCCCGCAGCCGATCGGCGGACAGGACGACGCAGCGGACGCGAGGCACGCCTTCGAGGATCTGACGTGCGTTCTGGGTGTTCGTGCGGTCGAGCACGAGCACCTGGCTGGGGCCTCGGCCCTCCTGGAAGACATCGGCCATGAGGCGCTCGGCCTCGCCAGACTCCAGGCGCGTGCCGTCGATGATGACGACAGCGGTGTCGCGCGCGAAGCGCAGCCGGAGCGGCGGGAGCGACAGCGCCCAGGCGTTGGCGCTCAGGCTGGCGCCGAGCCTCCCCCCGATGGCCTCCGCGAAGGCTGCCGCTGCATCCCGGGGCGCCCTGGCGCCGCACAGCGCTCGCTCCCAGCGAGTGACGGGGATCCCCGCCGCGGTGATGGTGGAGTCGAGGCGCCGCGCGCGCCGGAGGGCCGTGTCCGCCGCGACCATGTGCGCGAGGGGATAGCCCTTGAGGGCAGTGGGAGACCTCGCGGCCTGCACCACCATGGGGTTGCGGTAGACGCGCGCGTAGTGCACGACGCCGAAGAGCAGGAGCGCGCCCAGGGCCAGCGAGATGTACGCCCCATAGGGCACAGGGACCTTCACCTCGGGGTCGGAGAAGGTCCATGCGCGCGGCCACTGCTCGTAGCTCGCCGCGAGGTTGAAGGCGAACCTGCCTGCCTTGAGCATCTCGGGCGAGAGGGGAATCGCGATGGAGGACTCCTCGCCGGGCGCCAGATCATCGAGCTTCTGCCGAGGTCCAGTGTGCTGCTTGCCATGGCCCTGGAACTCACCGGTCAGGGAGAGCGGTCCCGTGGCCTGGGAGCCCGTGTTCTTGAGCGTGAAGGTCAAGGTCTCGTCCTTGACCCGCGGCTCTCTGATCAAGGTCAGTTCGGGTGTACGGACCTGGAGGGGCAGGCTCACCACGGGGCCTTCACCGAACGCGTGGACGATCCTGAGACGGACCTGGGGATCCTGGAGGACGGCGGTGCCCTCGGGCCTCAAGTAGGAGAGCCCGACACGGAGCTCCACGGAGCCTCCACCCTCCAGGCGCAGGATGGGGGCGGGAGGCAGAAGGACCAACCCCGGCGGAAGCTCGACGGGTTCGACGCGGAGCCAGTAGGCCCGGCCCTTCTCCTGGGCGTTGGAGAGAGTGATGACGAGCTCACCTTCATCACCAAAGTCACCTGGAGGCGTGCGAAGCACCCCACTCGCAGAGAGCTGAGGAGCCAACTCTGGCTGTGGGGGCGCGACGGGGGCGAGAGTCCCGCTCTCGCGCTGATGGTAGAGGAGCCGACCGTCGTCGTGACGGAGGACGCGCTGGCCTTGCAGATGGCTCAGCCATCCTGTCTCTGCGCCACGCAGGAGCCCCGGAAGGGGCTTGTCGCTCGAGAGAGACCACAGCCTGACCTCTCCCTGGGTATCACCCGAGGCCAGCGTGCGCTCGTCCGCGCTGAAGGCAACCCGGGCTACCCAATCCCGGTGTCCTTCCAGGCGCCGCAGCTCACGTCCCGCAGACACGTCCCAGAGCCGCACGCTCTTGTCGCCACTGGAGGAGGCCAGGGTACGCCCGTCCGGGCTGAAGGCGACGGACACCACCGGGGCCGTATGGCCCTTCAGGCGTCGCGGCTCGCGCTTGGAGCCCACCTCCCACAGCCACACGAGCTTGTCATCCCCCGCGGAGGCGAGCGTGCGCCCATTGGGGCTGAAGGCCACGGAGCGTGCGGGGGCCGTGTGCCCCTTCAGGGGTCGCAACGTCTTCCAGGTGGCTACGTCCCAGAGCAGCACGGTCTTGTCTTCGCCTGCCGAAGCGAGGGTGCGCCCATCCGGGCTGAAGGCCACGGAGTACACAGCGTCCGAGTGTTCTTCCAGGCGCCGCAGGAGCTTGCCTGTGGCCACCTCCCACAGCGAGACCTTGTTGTCGCTCCCGGCCGAAGCGAGGGTGGTTCCGTCCGGGCTGAAGGCGACGGAATTCACGGGGCGCGTGTTCCCCTTCAACAGGTGGAGTGCGCTCTCGGAGGCCACCTCCCACAGCAGGATGTTGCTGTCATTCCCAGCGACTGCGAGGGTGCGCCCGTCCGGGCTGAAGGCCAGGGAGAACACGAGGCCCATGTGTATCTTCAGCCGTCGCAGCTCTCGCCCGGTGGACACCTCCCAGAGGTGCACGTTGTTGTCCCTGCCCCCCGACGCCAGGGTGCGCCCGTCCGGGCTGAAGGCCATGGCGTACAAGGGGGCCGTGTGTCCCTCCAGCTGGCGCAGCTCCTCTCCGGTGGCCACCTCCCAGAGCCGTACCGCGCCGTGCCCCTCAGCCGAGGCCAGGGTGCGCCCATTCGGACTGAAGGCGACGGATGAGACCCACTCTCTCTCTCCCCCGAGTCGCCGCAGCTCCCGGCTCGAGGCCACGTCCCATAACCGCGTGGTGTTGTCGAAGCTCCCCGAGGCCAGTGCCCGTCCGTCCGGGCTGAAGGCCACGGAGAGCACAGGGGCCGTGTGTCCCTCCAGGGGGCGCAGCTTTGCACCCGTGTCCACGTTCCACAGCCATACCGTCTTGTCTTCTCCGGCGGCGAGGGTGCGTCCATCCGGGCTGAAGGCCACGGAGGCAACAGCACCCACCTGACCCTTCAGTGGCTGCTGGCTGCCCGTGCCCAGGTCCCATACCCTCAAGGTGTCGTCTCCGGCGGAGGCGAGGGTGCGGCCGTCTGGGCTGAAGGCCACGGAACGCACGGAGGCTGTATGCCCCGGCAGGCGCTGCACGTCTCCGCCTCCGGCCACATCCCAGAGGTACACCACCCTGTCATCTCCAGCGAAGGCGAGGGTTCGTCCATCCGGGCTGAAGGCCACGGAGTAGACGAAGCTCGAGATGCTCTCTGGGTGGCTCAGCGCTCTCCCGGTGGACACCTCCCATAAGCGCACGGTCTTGTCTTCTCCGGCGGAGGCGAGGGTGCGTCCGTCCGGGCTGAAGGCCACCGCGTACAAGGGCTCTGTGTGCCCCTCCAGCTGGCGCAGCTCTCGTCCGGTCGCCACGTCCCACAGCCGTACCTTGCCATCTCCGCCAGTGGAGGCGAGGGTGCGTCCGTCCGGGCTGAAGGCCACCGCGGAAACCGACTCCATGAAGGACGACCACGTGACGTCATCAAGGATCGCCTCGGGCTCACCTTCCGGAACGAGCACTTCGCGCGTCTCTACGTGGGCTCTCTCTTCTTTGAGGGGCTGCGAGTCCGCGCGAGCCCCCGAGGCCATGAGCACCACGGCCGCGCAGAGCACCAGGGCGTAGCGGCTCACGGCCTCATGTCCTTGCGCGCCAGCACCTCGCGCGCGGTCAGCTCCACGGCCTTGCACCGCGGCACGGTCTTCCCGGTGGCGTCACTGCGCACCAGCCCCGCGAAGTACAGCCGCACCTCGGGGTACTCCACCTGGTGATCCAGCGGCTCCAGCGCCTCCACGGGCTGCCCGGCCAGCAGCTTCCCGAGCACGGCCTGGCAGCTCCGCTCTCCCACGTACCCGTTGCGCTCGTCCCGCCGCAGGCACTCCTGGATGATGCCTCGGAGCGCCGGGCTGCGCGCCAGCCGCGCGGTGACGGAGTCGGCGTCGAGCGCCCCATCGCTGCTCAGCACCTCCTTGAGCAGCCCCAGGTGGCCGCCCGTGGCCTCATGCACGCTCTGTGCCCAGCGCGCCCCATCCAGGCCCGCGCCCTCCAGGAACTGGCGCACCTCGTCCGCCGTGAGGTCGGGCACCTCGCGGCGCGGCGCGTCCTTGAAGACCGAGAAGCTCTTCATGTTGTGCAGCAGCCACGCCGAGCGCTCGCCCCCGGCGATGAGGAAGTGGAACTGCACCGCGGACGGCTCGTCCATCATCCGCCGCAGGTGCCGCCCGAGCGCCGTCAGGTGCTCGAACGGCCCCCACTCGTAGCGCAGGACGATCAGGTGATCCCGGCCGAGGCGGGCGGCCTTCCTGCGCAGGTGCTCCACCAGCGCGTCGAAGCTCGTGACGGCGCTCGCCTCCGGATCGTCCCCCGCGAGCGCGCGGCAGTACTCGGCCTCGGTGCAGTCGGGGAGGTTCGGCGGAGCCAGCCAGGTGACGCGCTCCCCGTACTGGGTCGCCACGCGGCGCGCGAGGGAGCGTGAGCCCCCATCCTCGGGGGCGAGCAGCACGAGCCGCTGCTGGCTCCGGAGGATGCGTGTGTACTCCTGCTCCACGGCGGGCCGTGGCACCGGGGGTGGCTCGGCCGGAGCGTTCAGCGTCGAGAGGGTCTCCACGGAGGAGGCCACCCGGCTGTCGCCGAACGCGGCCTGCGCCAGCCCGCGAAGGAAGGCCGCCAGCGGCGGGCCGTGGTCCTCGTACTCCACGAGCTGGATGTTGTACCGGGGCCACAGCGCCCCGCGGTCGATCTGCCCCTTCTTCATCAGCGCGAAGCTGGGGACGTGGCGGCCCTTGGTGATGCCAATCACGTGCTCGAGCTGCTTGAGCACGTACGGGTCGCCGAAGCTGAAGCCCATATAAAGGAAGGGCCTGGAGCGGATCCACTCGCGCAGGCGGACCAGCGCGTTGGTGTACTGCGAGTAGCTGGCGGGCTGCGTCGAGTCTCCATACAGCCGCTTGTAGTCGGCCCCCGCGAGCACCAGCGTGGCCAGCCGGTGGATGGTGCCGTGCAGGTGCCAGACGCGCGGCGAGTCGGGGGAGGCCTCGGCGTCCATCAGGTTCAGCTCGTCGTCCTGATCATTGGAGACGGGCTCGGCCTCCGCGCGGGCCCACAGCAGCACGTCGTCGTAGTTCGGGGTGAGCACCACCGGCGGGCGCAGCTCCCAGAGGGCGTGGATGACGGAGAGGTCCCCGTCGGGCGGCTGGCGGACGCGCAGGCGCTCGCGCAGGAAGCGGTTGAAGCGGTACGCCCCCAGCTCCACGAGGGCCTGCTCGGCGGCGGCCAGGAAGTCCCCCTGGGCGATGCGCTGCCGCACCTGCGTGATGGCGGACTCGGGGATGGACTCTTCGCGCATCCGCTCGGCGAGCTCTTCGAGGAGCTGGATCCACGAGGGGAACAGCCCCCGCTTCACCCCCATGCTGGTACCCGCACCCACGAAGGGGACGACCTGGAACTTGCGGACTGCTTCGACCAGCTCCCTGGGGAAGTTCATCATGCCTCTCGCGGGGGGAATGATAGCCGGCCCGGCGGGAGCCCGCGCGCGCCGTGGTGACACATTTCCAGCCTCCCGGTGTTCAAAGGCCAGGGCCCGAGCGGACGGCCTCCCAGGGAGGGAGCACCATGAACAGGCAGGAGCTGCTTCGAGACGTGGGGCCTGGAGGGACGGGAGCCCGCTCGGGGGGCGCTCAGGCGGCTCGGGCCATCGCGAGCGGGGCGGCACAGCGGCCCTGGCACGAGCCCGGGAGGGGGCCGGAGTCGCTCCTCGACCCGGCGCGGCGGTTCTCCCTGGGCAGCGGCTGGCAGGGCGAGGTGGACCTGGGCGAGTGCCTCGACACCTCTGAGCCAGGGCGTGGCGGTGTTCGTCTCGAGCCCGAGCAGCACGCTGCCGATGAGCTCCAGCGGCCTCTCAGGGCAGCAGCTCGGGAACCCGGCTTGCGAGTTCTTGCACAGCCTCTCGACAGCGAAGGCATCGCTCCCGGAACTCGCCGCTGAGCTCGCTCGAATCCACGAGGCGGTCCCAGTACGCCGCCGCGCAGCGGGCGGCATGGGACCAGACGTCGAGGTTGTCCGCGGTAGGCGGTGCTGGCTCGAAGCGGCGCTCGATGATGTCCGACTCGACGGGCGCGAAGAGCATGGGGAGCATGTCGTAGACCGGCGCGAGTCGGAGGCGATCGTCGTCCTCCACGAAGAAGGAGAGGTTTCCGAAGTGCCGGTCGGAGTTGCCGATGAGCTGACCGAAGGTATCAAGCCAGCGCATGTTGCGAGCATCCTCCGGCTCGATGAGCTGCTCGGCCAGGAGGCGTTGGGCCGCCTTCGTCCAATTGTCCCGATGACCGAAGTATTCGTCATCGATGGCGCCGAGTGACAGCAGCGCCCTCCTCCCGCGTGCGCCGATCCGGTCGAAGCGCTCGACCTCGAGGAACCGGCGCCCGTCGACATACAGCGCTCGCGCAGCCGCCGCGGGAACTCCCGCTGCCCGCACCGCTTCGAGTGCGAGGCTCTCGCAGACGAGGAGGTCTCGCCACCTGCGCGCGGCCGCGCTCTCGTCATCACCCGAGAACTTCACGAGCACAGGGCGACCTTCCGCGTAGGTCGCGAACTTGGGTTGCTCGCCACCTGGGGAGGATCCAGGCTGCCCCGACATAGAGGAGCGGGCCAGTTCGGGATAGTCGCCGGGGTGGGCTGGCAGTGGACTCTGCGCGAGGAAGCGGTTCAGCGATTGGTCGCCGATGATGAGGTTGCCGGTGCAATCCTCGCCGCGCGAAGCAAGCGCGATCAGGCGATGGTCGTCATTCCAGTCCGCGATGCGGCGGGGGACGTCCAGCTCCGGATAGCGCGTAGTAAAGCTCCGGCCCATGTAACCCTGCGGACTCATGTCGGCCGCGAAGGGAGGGAGTCCTTCAAAGAACACGCCCGGGCGCTCCTCCCGCTCAAGCCAATGATGGCCGCCTACGAGGAGATGAAGCACACCGTATCGATGAATCTTCCCCGTCTCGTCCACCCGATAGATGGGTAGGCGCGTGCCAAGCGTGGAGAGCGACCGAGTGAGCGCATACCGTGTGGCCGGGCCTGTTCCCATGCGGCAGACTCGGTCTCCCGCAGCTGCGATGAGCCGTGAGACCGTTGGCTGCGAGACGCCGAGCTGGGCCTTGAGGGCGCTCGCTGGCGCCTTCCCCAAGCGGCCAAGCTCCGTGAGCAGCTGAGCTATGGAAGCCATGTAGGGTTCATATGGGAGCTAGTGAATACACTGGAGAATAGATGCGTGAATAGATACATTCCGACAACCATCTGTCAATATTACTCTTTTTTCCCCCAAGAGGAGGAGGGGTGAATAGATAATAAAGGGCCATCCCAGGTGCCTCAGCGACCTCCAAGAGACGACGGGGGCTCTCAGGGCTGCCTGCTCTACGGGGCCAGGGGACGGCACTCCGAGGGGAGGCGGGGGAGCCACGAGACGAGCCGCTCGGCGGTGGACTCCAGCGCGCTGCCCACCGTGGAGGCACGCCCCCCGAGCGGTGCCCTCACCACGCGCACCTCGCTGGTGCGGCCGAAGGTCCTCAAGCGCAGGGTGGTCTCCTCCGGCACCGCTCCCGGAGCCGGGAGCACCAGCACTCCGCGGGGCGTGTCGAGGCACGCCAGGTAGGTGACGAGCTGCTGGAAGTCGTCCGCTGGGGGCAGGCCCTCGGCGGGGAGCTTGTACTTGGCGTCGATGACGAGGCGCGCATCGCCCTGCTCGATGACGAGATCTGGAATCGTGGTGAGCAGCCCCTCCATGTCCAGTGAGCTCGAGCGCTGCGCGTGACACGTCAGCCCCCGCGCGCTCGCCACCTTCGCCACGGCCCGGGTGACGGCGGCCTCGAAGAGCGGCGCCAGCCGGATGATGAAGGAGGAGAGAGGATGGAACCCAGGGGTGGCCTGCGCGCCAGCGCTCGTGAGGATGAGCCGCGCGAGCCCCACCGCCGGCCCGTACGCAGCGAAGCGGCGATCCGAGGCCAGCACCTTCGCCGCGGCCCGCACCTCCGCCAGCGGCTGCACGTCAGCCAGCGTGGAGGTGAGCGATCTCGCCTGGGCCGCGACGCGCGGCCCGAAGGTGCTGGAGCGCTCCAATACCCGCAGCGCCGCGAGCAGGACGCGGTTCGGCGCCACGTCGCGAGTGAACTCGTCGAACCGGCACGAGAGCAGGTGACGGTGCGTGGGCGGACGGGAGATGTCCCTCCCCACGAGCCAGCGCCCCCGCAGCGCCGGGCGCTCCTCCTCCTCCTCGCGGTAGCCCTGCACCCAGCCTCCCCGCGCCAGCCGCTCCACCCGGCGGACATAGAGCGCGCCAAGCAGCGCCAGCAGGTCCTCCGAGTCGCCCGAGCCGACGGCATCCTCCCCCCAGGCCACCTCCCTGGCCGTGTAGTCGAGCAGCGCGAGCAGGTTGAGCGCCGGCACCTTGGGCAGCACGTGCAGCGTCCCGCCCGGCAGCGCGACCATGCCGGCCACCCCCTGCGCGCGCAGCCGGAAGCCCTCCGCGGAGGGCTCCACCGAGAGCGCCGAGCCCAGGTGCGCCTGGGCCACCAGCACCTCCGCGGGCGAGAGCGGAAGCTGAGCCCACTCCCACTCGGTGAGCGTCCACGCCGTCACTCGGCCAGCTCCACCGGGCCGGGCCGGGCCGCGTCGAAGAGGGCGCGCAGCTCCATCACCACCTGCGGCGAGTCGTAGAAGCAGTCCTCCAGCATCGGCCCGAGGTCGTGGCGCCAGATGCGCTCCACGCGCCTGGCGTCCAGGTCCTTGTCCATGAAGAACGAGTGGCCGATGCAGAACTCGCGCCCGGGCGTGCGGGCGATCCGCGCGTTCACCGCCTCCAGGCCGGTGACGACCCAGTCGCACACCTCCGGCGCCACGTCCCACTTGAGCAGGTTGCGCCGCAGCACCTCCGTGTCCGGATCCATGCGCACGAAGTGGAAGCGGCGGCGCAGCGCCACGTCGATCTGCGCGATGGAGCGGTCCGCGCTGTTCATCGTCCCCAGCAGGTAGAGGTTGGAGGGCAGCTCGAAGAAGTCCCCCGAGCCCGCCAGCCGCACGCGCTCCTCGCGGTACTCCAGCAAGTAGAGCAGCTCGCCGAAGACGCGCGGCAGGGCGGCGCGGTTGATCTCGTCGATGAGCAGCACGAAGCGCTCGGTGGGCGAGGCCTGCGCCTTCTCCGCCAGCGCCTTGAGGATGCCGGGGCGGTACTCGTAGCGCAGCCCTCCCGGTGTCCGGGGATCCACCTGGGGCCGCAGGCCCTCGACGAAGTCCTCGTAGGAGTAGGCCGGGTGGAACTGGACGCGCTCGCACCGGGCCTCGGAGCCGGCCTGGTAGCGGGCCAGCTCGCGGGCGATGAACGTCTTCCCCGTGCCCGGCGGGCCATAGAGGATGAGCTGGCGCCGGTGCTCCAGCAGCGCGCACAGCTCCTCCATCCGCTCGCGGCGCAGCGAGGTGACGTGGAGGAAGCGCTCGGCGGGATCCAGCTCCTTGGGGGGCGGCTGCTGATCCAGCCGGGCCTTGAGCCAGTAGAGGAAGCGCCGCATGGCGTGCGTGGCCGGCAGGCCCCCCGCCACGGGCATGTGGGGCGCCAGCGCCTCGCGGAGCGCGTCATTGGAGCGCACCGCCTGGGTGCCTGGCGAGAGCGAGCCCGGCAGCGGCGGCAGCCCGAGCATCTCCATCATCCGCGCCTTGCCGTTCTCCCCCGCGGAGGCGTGGACGCCCAGGAAGCGCTCGGGGTGGACGAGCGCGAGGCACTTCATGAGCACCCCCTCGCCCAGGCCCTTCACGTGCGCCGGGCCGCTCGTGTCCAGCGCGCGATCCAGGCGCTGCTCCACCCGGCCCTCGCCATGCAGCACGTCGCGCAGCGTGAAGCGGAAGCGCGCCAGGTCCTCCTCGGTGGCCTCCAGGAAGAAGCGGTTGAGGGCGGGCATGGGCCCGGTGGAGCCGAGCACTCCCAGCTGGTACACGGGCCGGAAGTCCTCCGGCGTGAGCCTGTCGACCGCGTCCTTCGCCAGCATCCGCGCCCAGGCCTCGCGCTGCTGTGCGTCCCGAGCATCCGCCTCGTCCGGATAGCTGGAGGTGCGCCGCCACTCCTCCACCCACGCCGCCAGGTCCAGCACGCGCGGGGCCTGGGCCAGGGGCGCCTCGTGCGCGGTGGCCTCGGGCGGCAGGTAGGGGGCGAGCACCTCGCGCACCTCGGGGTTGCGATCCCAGACGAGCCGGGCGAGGTGGGGCAGCTCGTCGGCGCGGATGGGCAGCACCATCCCGCTGCGCGGCGAGGCCATCATCATCCCCGACAGCGTGGAGTGCGCCTGGATGGCGGCGAGCGGGATCGGGTGGGCGAGCACCTCGGTGAGGAACTCCACCTCGAAGCGGGTCTCCTCGCCGATCGGGGCGGGCGCGGCCACCAGCCGGCCGAGCCCCAGCACCTCGCGCAAGGGGCTGGCCTGGTAGAGGAAGACGAGGTCTCCCGGCTCGGCGTCCTGGAGCCACTCGCGCGAGCTGCGCTGGGTGGCCGCCCAGATGCTTCGCCGGCCGCGGCGCACCTCGGCGCGCAGGTTGCGGCGGGAGAAGCGGACGATCCAGGCGCCCACCTCCTCGTCCGGCTCGCCGCTGGCGTCGTCCCCTGGCGGGCCGTCCTCCAGCTCCTCCACCTTCTTCCGGGCGAGGTAGCCCCCCAGCTTCCGATCACACAGCCAGTGGCAGAAGGCGTCGAAGTGGCCGGCGTCCTGGATGCCCAGCGGCTTGAGGCGCTCGAGCACGGAGCGCAGGGCGGCGTTGGCGTCGAGGTAGTGCTCCAGGGCCAGGCTCACCTCGCGGGGCTCGCCCCACAGCGCGAGGCAGAAGTTGCCCGCGCGGCGGCTCCGGGTGTTGACGACGAGGTACAGGTCCGGCCGCAGGCAGTGCAGGGCCGGGCTGAGGAAGCCCGAGCGGAAGCCCTTCGAGAGCGGCGAGGCGGCGAAGGCGTCGAGCGCGGCCTGCTGGGGCCCCCGCTCCAGCGCGCGGAGCAGGCGCAGGAGGTTGCCGGCGATGTCCCGCCAGGCGGCCTCGTCGGGGACCCAGCCCACGTGCTGGAACCAGAGCTTGATCTCGCGGTTGATGACGGCCTGGTGCGAGGTCCACGCGCCGCGCTGGCGGTTGAACGGGGTGTCCCGGTGGGGCAGCAGCTTCATCAGCACCCGCTCGGTCACGTCCTCGCCCGCGTCGGCGCGGCGGCAGAGGTCATCGAAGGCGGCGCGCGCGAAGGCGGCCTCCGCGGCGGAGCGGGCCAGGAAGGCCTGGCCGGCGGGCTGGTGGACGAAGCGCTGGAGGAACTGGGCGATGAGCTCGGGCAGGGGCGGGAGGACGTTCACGCGGGAGGACCTCGCCGACGGTCTGCGTTGGCTCCACCGGGAGTGAGAGGCACGCCCGGCCGGAGAGCAGGCAGGACCGAGTAGGTAGGGTATCTTTCACACTACCCAGCAGTGCGCCTGGGGGCCATGATTATTCGTCCGGGCCTGCCTGCCAGGCGGGACGCTGGCCAGGCGGAGAGTTCTCTTTTCCGGGATCGACCGCTCGACTAGGTTGCGCCGCCCTTCTGCTTCTCCCACACCACGAGGAACCGACGATGCCCAGGATCTCCCAGGCCCAGACCCAGGAGCGGAACACCTTCCTGCTCGAGCTCATCCGCAGCCAGCCGGACATCTCCCGCCAGGAGGCGCAGGAGCGCTTCGAGGAGAAGTTCGAGGCCACGATCAACCCGAAGACCTTCCAGCAGCTGCGTGAGCAGGTGCGCCAGCAGCAGGCCCCCGCCGAGGAGCCCTCGCGCGACGCCGCGGACGAGGACAGCGCCACGCTGTTCCGGGCTCCCGAGCTGAGCAACGGCGCCAGCGCCCAGCCCGCCAAGGCCAAGGCGAAGGGCGCGCGGCAGAAGAACATCTTCGTGGACGCCTCCAAGGAGCAGCTCGTCTTCCTGGAGCGCATCGTGCAGCAGCTCCAGGAGGCCGGCGCCTCGAACGTGCGCGTCGATCACTCCACGGATCGCTGGATGGTCCTGGTGGTGGACGCGAAGTAACCGCTGTCAGATGTCCAACCCAACTGAGGAGTCAGCCCATGCCCATCCAAGGAAGCTGCCACTGCGGGAAGATCGCCTACACCCTCGACGCGGAGCCCACCGAGGCGATGGAGTGCAACTGCTCCATCTGCCGCCGCAAGGGCTACCTGCTCACCTTCTCCACGCCCGACAAGTTCACGCTGAAGACGCTGCGTGACGACATCACCGTCTACACCTTCAACAAGCACGTCATCCGGCATCAGTTCTGCAAGGTCTGCGGCTGCGCGCCCTTCGGCGAGGGCACGGGTCCGGACGGCAAGGAGATGGTCGCGGTGAACCTGCGCTGCGCCGAGGGGGTTGATCTGTCGAAGCTCAAGATCCACCACTTCGACGGCGCCAGCATGTAGCGCCAGCGGCGCGGCCCCGTTTCAGCATGGGTGAAATCCGGGCTGGAAGGCCCCCGGGCAGGGACGCGAGGACGGGAGGCTCCGGAAGAAATCTGCACCTGGCCTCTGACCAAGAGCTACGGGGCCACGCAGGCGCTCCGTGGGGTCACCTTCGAAGTCCCGAGAGGCCAGGTGGTGGGATTCCCGGGGCCCAATGACGGGAAGCTCGTCGCGGACGACGCGCCGGACCGGCTGGGCGAGGGCGAGGGCGGCACGGTCACCGTGGTGCTCGCGTCGCGCACGGGGGCCATGCTGCAGGCGGACGCGGTCCACGCGATGCTCGAGGGTGTACCCGGCGTCACGGGCGTGGAGACGGCGGCGGGGGAGGGGAGCGGGACGCTGGGCTTCCGGCTGCGCTACGGCGCGGAGGACATCCGCCGCTCGCTCTTCGAGGCCGCCGTGCGCAACGAGCTCTGCCTGCTCGAGGTGAAGCGGCAGCACGTCAGCCTGGAGGAGACGTTCTGCAAGCTGACCGGAGGCGAGAAGCCCCCCGGAGGCGAGGCCGGACGTGGCCCCCAGCCCGAGCAGACGCCGCCCCTGGCGGCCTGAGCTGGCTCCCAAGCATTCGAAACAACGAGGTCGAGAATGGGAACGACACTGGCCGTCGCCAGGCGTGAGTTCAGGAGTTTCTTCAACTCTCCCGTCGCGTACATCGTCATCGGCGTGTTTCTGGTCGTGGCGGGGTGGCTGTACTTCAGCACTGTCTTCGTCGCGGGGCAGGCCTCGCTGCGGGCGTTCTTCAGCATCGCCCGCGTGCTGTTCGTCGTCTTCGCGCCGGCGGTGACGATGCGGCTGGTGGCCGAGGAGCGCAAGAGCGGCACGCTGGAGCTGCTGCTCAGCATGCCGCTGCGGGACTGGGAGGTGGTGGCGGGGAAGTTCCTCGCGGCGCTGGGGGAAGGTCTCGAAGCTGGAGGTGCAGGCCGGCGGCAAGTCGGTCGTCGTGGCGAAGGAGGGAGAGACGTGGAAGCTCATCGAGCCCCAGTGGGAACGGGTAGCTCCAGGGGCTGGAGTCGCTGCCGCCGGAGGTGCGGCGTCAGCTCGAGGCCCAGCTGCGCCGCCTGAGCCTGCTAGGAGTTTTCTAACTTTGGACCAAATATGGTGGACGCTACGATGTGCGCAATCGGCTGCTCCAAGTCTCTCACGCAGAGCTGATGGCGAGAGGTCGGCGGGCTGGCTTGACCGGGTTTCTACTGACAGGCAACATGAATAGATGCGCCCCGCCCTGGCACTGCCCGTGCTCATCCTCTGCCTGCTGTGCTTGGCGCTGGCCCTGGGCTGGCACAAGAATTCGCCCGCTCCCGGGAAGGCGGACGCATCGACTCAAGGAATGGTGTCAGCCCGAGGCGCGGACGTCCCCGTTGGCACACTGGCGGGTGACGTGTCAAATCCTGTCCAGATCCAGCAGAACCTGCTGGAAGGAGCGCTGGATGTCTCGAACCGCTACTCCTTCACCGTCTCGATTGAGGCCAACCCCTCAACGACGGAAGAAGGAACGCTGACCTGCAGCGGGCTGGTCATTGCTCCACGTCTCGTCCTCACCGCGGGGCACTGTGTCTGCGGTTGGCACAAGACCGAGATAAGCGGCAATCGAGACGAAGCCCTCATTGATCGCTCTGCCTGCGCATCATCCGCGACCATCACCGCGATGATCTATCAACCTCGCAAGCCGGGGGGCGCCCCGCGCGCCATCCATGACCGACACCGAGGAGAAGTCCGCCCTCATCCTGAGCTTCGGATCGTGCGCGACGCACCAGGACAGCTCACGACCGTCCACGCGAACCTCGCCCTCATCCTCCTCGAAGAACCGGTGCAGGAACTCGCGCCTCCCCCCAAGCTGGCGGACTCCGAGGCTCGGCTGGATGAGTCCCTCATCACGGTCGGCTATGGCAGTGATGAAAGCGGCCCCAAGCTCCACGGGCAACGCCGGTTCAACACGAGTCGAGTCGTCACGATTCCAGGGGATCATGAGCGAATCCTCCTGAGCCCGCCCAAGCAACTGCTCTACCAGAATGACAGCGGCGGACCTTGTCTTCGGGAGAGCCCTGAGGGCGACGTACTGGTGGGTATCTCCAACAGGGGGTTGGGCAACGAGTCCAGCTGCCTGAGCACCTATTTCCACAGGGATTGGTTGAGAAAAGAGCTCCTCGAAGCAGCTCAACCCAGGTAGGCCCATTTCAGGAGAGACATCATGCCTCGACACGGGAGCCCGCCACGTGCTTTCGCAGGGACGTTCCTGGCGTTGCTGTGGCTCTGCGGGTGCGCCCCTCAGGCATCGGTACGACCGGCTTCGGCGCAGGAGTTCCCGGGCGTGCCTGCGGGCCTGGATATTGGCAGCACAGATACGGTCTACCCAGGCAAGCTGGACTCGGAGGACCACTACATCTCAAACGTGGAGCCGTTCAGCAGGATGTACCTGGAACGGCCCGCCTGCATGCTCCAGGACGCGACGTCGGTCCAGGTGTTGGTGGCGGGATCGAAGGTCGAGAGCAGGACCGAGCCGACGTAGAACGCGCCGTTGAAGAAGCTCGACGTATTCACGGTGAGCACGAGGATGCTCATGTCGAGATTGCCCGTCGGGGCGGCGGCGGGTGTCGGGCTCACGCTGACGTAGGGAGCATTGACCCGGAGGCCGCTGGGGGTCGGGCCGGAGCGGGGCTGGGTGTTGGGGAACTCAAGTGTCAGCGTCCCATCGGTGGTCGTCTGGGTGCAGGTCTCGCCCGCGGAGCAGTCGAGGCTGCCCATCGTCGTGAAGGTCTGCTGGGCGGCGAAGGCGGTGAAGGACGTAGCGAGCACGGCGAGGAATGTGAGCCTCTTCATGCACGTGAGGTGTAGATGCTGCGCGCTCGGTGCATGTTGGGGCCGCAGGCTGGAGGGGAGTCCAGGCTGGCACAGCACCCGCTACCTTCATCGTCGAGCGCTCGGCGAGGGAGGCGGACGAAGGTGCCGCCGGGCGCCGGGGAACGTCAGCCCCGCATGGTTCAAGGGTCCCGAAGCTCCCGTCTTCCAGCGGGTTCGCCTCCTGCGGCTTCGGCTCCGGCCTGAGCTCACACCCGGGCCCTTCGTCGTTGGGGGCTCATTGTTTCGGGCCAATCACTGGAGCGCCAGGCTCGCCGATGGGGAAATAACCGGGTGGCGGGTTGCCGCCATGGGACAGCACATAGGCCTTCGCCGCTGCCGCCTGATGCCTGACCGAGTGGATGTCTGCCCACCACCGACTCCTGGGCACGACCACGGTTTCGACACGGACTCCCACCTCGCCTCCAGAGTCAGTGGCTTTGAGGACGATCAGATAGACCCTCCCGTTGCCACGCACCACACGCTCAGCGCGCAAGCGCAGCGTGCCCGGAGCGATGTCCTTGGCGTCCGGCGAATTGACGACGCCGGGGCTGGTGGGCGTCTGGTCATCCTCGTCGCCGAACACGAACACCTGGAGAGTGGCCCCAGGGCAATTGTCGGTCACACGGCCCATGAGCCCGACATTGACCAGCTTGCTGTTCGGGGGCCAGAGGGAGGAGGTGGCGACCGAGGAGCTCACCACAGGAGCCGGATTGGAGGCGCGCGTCAGCGCCGTCGCCGAATTGTTGGCGGGAGCGGCGTCTGGCGTGTCGGAGCTGACGGTGGCCGAGTTGATGATGCTCGTGCCGTCGGCCACGTCGCAGTTGACGGCCGCCACGAGGGTGATGATCGCCGTCGTGGAAGGTGCCAGAGAGGCGAAGCGGATGCTGCGGTTGTTGCCGGCTCCGCTACAGAGCCCACCCTGATCCGCGGTGCACGAGACGAAGCGGGTCGAGGCGGGTAAGTCGTCGGTGACGACGACGTTCGTGGCAGTGGCCGGCCCATTGTTGGTGAGTGTCAGGGTATAGGTCACGTCCTGTCCGGTGAGCACCTCCGAGGCAGGGCTGGCCTGCTTACTGAGTTGCAGATCGGCATCGCCGCCCAGTGCATAGACGTAGGCCGAGCCGGCATCCGGGACCGGCGTGTCGTCGTAAGGAGCGCTGACGACGGCGGTGTCGCCGCTGAGCACCACCGAGGCGCCGAAGTAGTCCTCGGCCGCCGCGTCGCTGGCGGTGAGCTTCGCCTGCTCGCTCCATGTCGTGCCGCTGCGCACGAAGACGTAGGCCGAGCCGGCCTCCGGGCCCGCCGCCGTGTCGTGGAAGGGAGCGCCGACGACGGCGGTGTCGCCGCTGAGCGCCACCGAGTAGCCGAAGAGATCCCCGGCCGCCGTGTCGCTGGCGGTGAGCTGCGCCTGCTCGCTCCACGTCGTGCCGCTGCGTACGAAGACGTAGGCCGAGCCGGCCTCCGGGCCCGCCGCCGTGTCGTGGTGACGAGCGCCGACGACGGCGGTGTCGCCGCTGAGCGCCACCGACCAGCCGAAGTTGTCCTCGGCCGCCGCGTCGCTGGCGGTGAGCTGCGCCTGCTCGCTCCACGCCGTGCCGCTGCGCACGAAGACGTAGGCCGAGCCGGTATACGTATCGTCGTAAGGAGCGCTGACGACGGCGGTGTCGCCGCTGAGCGCCACCGAGGCGCCGAAGTAGTCCCCGGCCGCCGCGTCGCTGGCGGTGAGCTTCGCCTGCTGACTCCAGGTCGTGCCGCTGCGCACGAAGACGTAGGCCGAGCCGGCCTCCGGGCCCGCCGCCGTGTCGTCATTCGGAGCGCTGACGACGGCGGTATCGCCGCTGAGCGCCACCACCCAGCCAAAGATGTCCTCGATCGCCGCGTCGCTGGCGGTGAGCTTCGCCTGCTGGCTCCACGTCGTGCCGCTGCGTACGAAGACGTAGGCCGAGCCGGCCTCCGGGATCGCCGCCGGGTCATGGTGAGGAGCGCTGATGATGGCGGTGTCGCCGCAGAGCGCCACCGAGAAGCCGAAGTTGTCCCCGGCCGCCGTGTCGCTGGCGCTGAGCTTCGCCTGCTCGCTCCACGTCGTGCCGCTGCGCACGAAGACGTAGGCCGAGCCGGCCTCCGGACCCGCCGCCGTGTCGTCGTGAATAGCGCCGACGATGGCGGTGTCGCCGCTGACCGCCACCGAGGCGCCGAAGTAGTCCTCGGCCGCCGCGTCGCTGGCGGTGAGCTTCGCCTGCTCGGTGGCGATGAGCGGGTCTATGGTCACCGGGTAGGCCGCGCCGCGCTCATCCACCTCCAGCCGCACTTCGTCCCGCGCCAGGCGCATCCGGGCCGGCAACTGGCGGCCCTTGGCGTCGAAGGCGGCGAGCTTGCTGTAGCTCAACACCCGCTCGCCGTCCGCGTCCATGAAGGCCACCTGCTCGCCGCCGGCCTCGAGCACGGCGCGCAGGGCCCCACTCACCCCCAGGCGGAGCACCAGCGGTTCGCCCGACGGATGCCCCGCCGGCGGCGCCGCCAGGGTGAAGCCCTGCTCGAGGCCGCGCCGCTCGTTGACGTACCACTCCGTCAGCGGCCCGCGCTGGTACTCGATGCGGTTGTCACGGACGACCAGCTCGGCGGCCGCCACCGGCTGCAGCTGCTCGCCGTAGCCGTAGCCGCGCAGGCTCATCCGCCACGGCCCTGCTCTGCCCGAAGGCCCGCGCGGCGTCAGGTCCAATCCAGCGCCGGTGAAGGTTGCGTCGAAGTCCTGGGCCGGGTTGGAACACCGATACCCGTGCGTGAGTGTGGCGCGCTCCTGCTCCCGAAGCCGATAACGTGACTGCTCGATCGCCTCGCGCAGCTCCAGCGGGATGTCGGGGTGCTCCAGGCGGCGCGCGGCGCTTGGGGAAGGGGCGACCCGTGCCGTGGCTCCAGCCTCCGCCGTGCCGCCGAGAGAGAGCGCCAGGACGAAGCTGACCCCTGCCACCCTGAGCAGGAGCCTCGTCGGGATGAAACGGCGAGCCTCGAGGTGATTCCAAGCTTGTGCCATGGCAGGGCCCTCCTTGATGCGCACGGCTCTTCCTGGAGCCGGTGACTCTCGCGCTGGGCTTCCAAGGTGGAGCCTGTCCACCGGCCGGCAAGCCCCGGGTCCCGCCGTTTGTCTGGCATTGACCCACCGGGCGTACCGGGGGGCCTGGGCGTTGCGAGGACCCAACTCTGAAGGGGACCTCCAGCGCACGGCTCCTCTCGGGAGTGGAGTTGCCGCGTCGCGTGTCAGCTGATCATCAGGGCCATCCCCAGGGCTCCGCCGATCATCGTCGGCGCCGGCCTTTCGATTGCGGCCATCACGATCGCTCTCACCCTTCGCGCCGCAGCGAGGCCCAGCCATTTCGAGCGTTTCGCGCGGCGACGGATGCCCCAAATCCCGCGCACCCACCACTCATGCAAGAGAGCCATTATTCCGATCGCGAGGAGCGCTCCTCGAGGGTCATGCGCTGGAGCCTGCCGCGGCCTTGAACTCCACCAGCGCGATGGCCTTCTCCGGGCACGCCACCACGCACAGGCCACAGGCCTGACACGCTTCCGCCTTCGGGGCGTATGACGTCTTCCGCCCGTGCACGATGCTCCGGAACTTCTCGAACGCGGTCAGCTGGGCGAACTCGCTGTCCTCCATGCGGCGCACCTCGAAGACACCGTAAGGGCACACGTCCACGCAGTCGTGCTTGCCCTCGCACCGGTTTCGCGCGACCACCGGCCGGAACCTTCCAGGCTCGGCCCGGCAGTTCTGCCCGGGGCGCTCCGGGTGTGTCGCCGCGCGGCGAGCCTTCTCTTTGTTGGGCGAGCCTGCCATCGGGCTCCTCCTGGCTTCGGGACGTGCGCCCATCCTACTCCGGCGGTCCGCTCGCGGCGCCAGGAGCGCGCGCGCTGCACTCCGCGGTGAGTTCCGCGGGAGGCGGTCGCAGCGGCGCTGGCTGGCTGTGTGACTGCGCGTGAACTCAGGGGAGCTCGCCGCTTGCGGCTCTGCGCCCACTCGAGGGGCGCGCTATAACGTTGGCCCTTCATCTCAAGTGGGGAACACCGCCTCGCTGACGTACATGGGGTTGGAGCTCGCCGGCCACACCGCGCTGGATGGGGTGACGCCGGCCCGCTTCTTCACCCACTACTTCAACTCCTCCCGCCCTTCCGGAACGGCGGCGGGATTGGCGGAGCTCTGCGACTTCCTGACGACCTGGACAGGTGGGGTCCCTTCGTGAAGCAAGGCGCGTCCTGACTTCCTCAAGAGGCCCCAAATGGACCCAGGGGACCAAATGCGCCGGACGCATGCGGACGCGTGTGGACGCATAGAGGGGCCGATTTTCAGAGGGAAACCGAGGGGAGCGCCGTTTTTCAGAGCGGGCGGATTTACCCCCTACACGGCTTCGATTCCCGCCGCCTCCATTCCGAGAAGCCCAGCAGTCTCAGCGGGTTGCTGGGCTTTCTACTTCCCTCTGATCTGATTCTTCATGTGCCCCCTATGGGCCCCTCTGGCGTCTCTACTAAGCCGGTGCAATTAAGTTCGTTCAGGGGGCGGCATGCTACTTCCCTCTGGGGTGGATGGCAGGGTCGACTCGGAGTTCGCAGCA
>JAFGNZ010000140.1 GCA_016926755.1 Myxococcaceae bacterium
AGCTCGGCCAGGCGCTGGCCTCTGTCGCGCCCATCGTCGTGGTGGTGGCGGACCTGCTCGCCGCGCTCGCTCCCGTCATCACCCTGCTCATGCAGGTGCTCAACCCCCTGATGATCGCCTTCGAACTGCTCGGCGGGCCAGCGCTGAAGGCGCTCTTCGACGTGGTGAAGTTCGTCGCGCGAGTAATCCTCACCATCGTGAAGGCGATAGGCGACGTGTGGAACGGGATTCTCGGCGCCATCCAGGACGTGTTCCGCACGCTCGCGGACATCTCCGTCTTCGGCGCGAAGCCGCTCGGCTTCCTGGACGGGTGGGCTGACGGGCTGGAGAGCGCGATGGTGGACACGGACGCGCTCGCCGAGAGCCTCCGTCAGCTGAACGGCCTCACCTACGAGGCCGCGCAGGAGCGCGCCCGGGAGACTGCCGCCGTGCTGCGCAACAAGGAGGCGCTCAAGAAGGCCACGGACGAGCTCACCAACGTGCCCAACGCGTGGAAGGTGGCGCTGGCCCGCTTCGAGGCGCAGGACGCGCAGGAGGGCCCGAGCGTGCCCGTGCCGCTCCCTTCGGGCCCGGGCGGCAGCGGGTGGGAACCTGCTACGGGTGGGGGCGCCGCGGGCCAGCCTCCGCACGGCGCGGGAGCTGCCGCGGCTGAGCCGCGCACCGTGCGCGTTCCGTTCATCGGGGACGTGACGATCAACGCCTTCTCGCCGACTGAGGCCCTCCAGCGCTTCGAGGGCCTCATGGACAGGCTGTACTTCCGAGGCCGCGGCAGCACGGGCGCGGCCGGGCGCTACTCCGTGCCGGAGGCGCCTTGAGCCACCTCACGATCAACGGCATCCCGGTGGAGTGCAGCGCCTCGGAGTGGGAGCCGATTCGCCTCGGCGAGGTGGCGCGCTCGCTCAACGGGGCGCCGCGGAGCTCAGTGCGCGCCACGAAGAGGGACTACCGCTTCTCCGTGGACCCGTTTGGGCTCAGCATGGAAGAGGCGGAGGTGCTGCGCGCCCTCATTGAGGGCGAGGGGCACCTCTGGACTTTCGACGTGGACTTCACCTCCTCCCGGGGGCTCAGCTACGCAGCCAGCTCCGGCACGGTGACGGCTGGCGTTGCGGGAGGGCTGTACAACGAGGCCCTCGAGGCCACCACGGGCGCCACCATGACGTGGCTGCCGCAAGTGGCGGGGGCGTGGACGCTGCTCTTCTGGCGGTGGGAGAGCACGGACTTCTTCCACTACGTGATTCGGCGACCCTCCCTCAGCGGCACGAAGGAGGTTTGGCGCGACAGCGTGAAGACGGACGTGGATCCTGGCGTCTTCACCCTGAACACGGTTGGACAACTCGTACTCGACGCGACGGCCGCGACGGAGATCATCGACGACGCGGTGCTGCTTCCCTACTCGGTTCCGGACACGTGGCCCGCCCTCATGTACGCGGACCGGGCGAACCTCGAGAGCAGCGCGCTGCCCTTCGTCCGCGCCACGGGCCCAGGAGTGCCCTCAGCTGGCATCACCGCCCTGGGCCAGGCGGGCCCCGCGCGCCGCGTGCCGATGATCGTGGATGGCACGCCCACGGTGGGCGAGGTGTTTGACTTCACCCTGCTCGCCACCTGAGCGCCCGCCCCTTCTCTCGGGGCATGAGGACTCTCACCGCTTCCCAGGACGCCGCGCTCGAGTGCGCCGCCGGCTACAGCACTTTCGCCCGCGTGAAGGTGCTGCGCGGCGCCACCTGGCATGACTTGACGGAACTCTTCGAGCAGCGCCTCAACTTCCTCGACGAGGTGAGCTGGACGGAGGCGGTTGACTCGCCGGTGGGCAGCGCGGACGTGCGGCTGCGCCGAGAGGCCAACGGGTACAGCCTGGCGCCCCTCATCACCGGCAGCCCCGCCAACCTCGTGAGCGGCAGCTACAGCCCCCTGCTGGCGGAGGGCGCCACCTTCACCGTGGAGGTGGCGGTGCTCCCCCTGGGCATGGCGCCCCAGGCCTGGACGGAGGTTTTTCGCGGCCGGATTGACGAGGTGGACGCCGGCGAGGAGGGAGTGAGCTTCACCGGCCGGGACTACGGCGGCGGCCTGCTCCAGGACACCTTCATCGAGGCCGAGGCGGAGTACGGCAGCACCATGGGCACCGCCGTGGAGGACGTGCTCCAGTCCCTCCTTGACGACAACGGCCTGAGCGCCTTCACCCTGTACACGCCCACCAGCCCGAGCTGGAACCTCGGCAGGTACATTCAGAAGTGCGAGCCCGTGGCGGACGCCATGGCGGCGCTGGCCCGCCAGCTCGGCTGGGAGTGGCGCTACAAGTGGCTCAGCAGCGGCGCCGGCACCGGGGACTTCCGCCTCTGGTTCTGGAGCCCGGACAGGGCCGCCACGGTGCCGGTGGCCACCTTCGGCCCGGGCGCGTACCGCACGCTCGGCGAGGTGAGGACGAGCATCGCCGACGTGCGCAACGCCGTGGAGGGCGTGTACTTGGACAGGGCGGACTTGGACGCCGCCGGGAACCCCAAGCGGAAGACGGTGCTGGTGACGGACGCCACCAGCATTGCTGCCAACGGCCGGCGCTTCATGAGGGTGGCGGAGGGCGC
>JAFGNZ010000141.1 GCA_016926755.1 Myxococcaceae bacterium
CACTGGACGACAGCCTCTCTGTCCAACTGGGGCACCACCCGCGCGGCCATGCCCCAGAAGGAGCGCTCCAGCGACTGGATGAGCAGGTAGTGCCCGGGGCGCCCGGTGATGAGGGCTGCCTGCCTCAACAACTCGAACTCCCCCCGCGCCCACCTGCTGTGCTGCTGCCAGCGCGCCGCCTCCTCCGCGGCTGTTGCGCCCGGGGTGCTGCACCACCAGCCCTCGTGTGCCAAGCCGCAGCAGGGCCTCGCGTACCGTGCTTCGGGAGACGCCATAGCGGCGCGCCAGCGTGTGCTCCGAGGGAAGTACTCCATCCGGCAACTGGCCCAACGCAATAACGCGCTCCAGCTCCTGCTCGACTTGCCAGACGAGTCCCAACCGTTCCATCTCCGCCACCCTCCTCGTTTCAGGTGGCGGCCATCACATCAGCCATGTCCGACATGGCAGGTAGGCAGTCCGCTCTGCACTCCGGGGCGCAGGGACCCTGGCGCTGCGCCAGGTATGCCCCCCTCGTGTGCCTACCTGCCTCGACTCAACACCCGCACTGTTGGACAACCTGCTGGCTGTGGACGACGACTTTTCCATGGCCGGCGTCCACGCGGACAACTCGCGGGAGTCATGGGCCACCCCTTGTCGTGAAACGGGAATCCGTTCGCAAAGCCATCCCCCACTCCAGGAAGTTGCGGAGGAGCTGCAGCCCACCTTGCGTGCCAATCGACTCCGGGTGGAACTGGACGCCCACGATGGGATGCTCCTCGTGCGCCACGCCCATGATGAGGCCTTCCTCCGTGGTGGCCGTCACCCGGAGCGCGGCGGGCAGCGTGGCGGGATCGATCATCAGCGAGTGGTAGCGCATCACCTCCAGCGGACTCTCCAACCTGGTGAAGATGCCGCTCCCGTCATGGTGGATCCGGCTCGTCTTGCCGTGCAGCACCTTCGGCGCGCGCACCACCCGCCCACCGAAGGCGGAGCCGATCCCCTGGTGTCCCAGGCACACGCCGAGCAAGGGGACCGTCCTGCCCAGCGTCAGGATCACCTCGCGGCAGACCCCGAACCGGGTCGGATCCTCGGGGTTGCCGGGTCCCGGCGAGATGATGATGTGCGTGGGCTGCTCGCTGGCGATCGCCTGGACACTCGTCCGGTCGTTGCGCACCACCCTCGCCTCTACGCCCGTCAGCTCCCCGAGGAACTGGTACAGGTTGTAGACGAACGAGTCGTAGTTATCGATGAGGACCACCCGCGGCGGCGCCTCACTGGACCTGCGGTGCTCCCATGGAGCCGATGGAGGAAGAACGGAGCTCATCGCGTTCGGGAGATCTCCAGGGCCAGCACGAGCCCATGCGCCTTGTCGAGCGTCTCCTGGTACTCCTCCTCCGGGAGAGAGTCCGCGACGATCGCGCCGCCCGTGTGGAAGCGGATGCGATCGCCCTGCTTGAGCAGGGTGCGGATGACGATGCTCAGCTCCATGGCTCCGTCGAAGTCGAAGTACCCGATGCTCCCCGAGTAGACGCCGCGCCGGCACGGCTCCAGTCGGGAGATGATCTTCATCGCCTCGATCTTCGGAGCCCCTGTCATGGAGCCGCCAGGGAAGGCCGCACGTAGCAGGTCCACCGCGTCGAGCTCGGGGCGCAGGCGCCCTCGCACCGTGGAGACGAGCTGGTGCGTCATCGGGTACGTCTCCACCGCGCACAGACGTGGCACTCGCACGGTGCCGAACTCGCAGACGCGGCCCAGGTCGTTCCGCGCCAGATCGACGATCATCAGGTTCTCGGCGCGATCCTTCTCACACGCCTCGAGCTCCCTCCGGAGCTCCGCGTCCTCCTCGGGCGTCTTGCCGCGTGGGCGGGTGCCCTTGATGGGACGTGTCTCCGCCCAGCGGCTCCGGTCCAGGTGGAGGAAGCGCTCGGGCGAAGCGGAGAGCACCTCCCCCTCGGGGAATCGCAAGTAGGAGGCCATCGGCGCCTCGTGGACCGCGCGGAGGACGCGGTACAGCTCCTCGCCGGAGCCGGGATGCACGGTGTCGAAGCGCTGGGTCAGGCAGACCTCGAAGAGATCACCGGCGACGATGTGCTCCAGCGCTCGATGGATCGCCTCCAGGTAGTCCGCACGGCTGACGAAAGGACGGATACCGCTCTCGGCGAGATGCTGCTCCAGCAGCCGGGGACGCCGGACGAGCCGGGCCTTCCGCTGCTCGATGTACTCGTCCACGGGAGGAAAGGAGCTCGTAGCAGGGCACGCTTCCAGGCGCCGCAGCACGTCCTCCAGCTCGGCGGCCGCCCGCTTCGAAGCCTCCTCGGCGCTGTCACCGAAGCCGTGGGTGATCACCCAGCTCGTGCCTTCCAGGTGATCGGTGGCCAGCACGGCGCCGCAGAAGAGCAGATAGGCATCGGGCATCCCGAGGCCCTCCGCCCCAAGTGCCGGGATGGCCTCGATCGCGTGAAGCATCTCGTAGCCGAGGTACCCCACCGCCCCGCCCAGAAAAGGCGGGAGCCCGGCGGACCACCGTGGCGAAGAGCCGCGATAACGGGCGAGCAGCGCCTTCAGCTCTTCGGAGGGCTCTCCCGGCAGCGGGCGGAGCTCACCCGGCGGGCCGGCCTCGCACAGGGTCCCCTGGCTCCGGAACACCAGGAAGGGGTTGGCGCAGAGAAACGAGTACCGCCCATAGTGGGACGGCGCGCCAGGGTTCTCCAGCAGGCAGAGGTACGGCTGGTCGGCGAAGCCGGGCAGCGCCTCGTAAGGGGTGAACCCCGCTGGGAGCCTGTGCACGCGCAGATCGCGGTGGAGCATCGCCTGCGAGCTCATCCCAGGCCTCCCGGCTGCCGTGGCCCGATGGTGCGCTGGCGGTAGAGCGCGTGCAGGCGCTGGCACAGGCTCCCTGGCCTGCCACTGCCAATCCTCGCTTGATCGACGCGGACCACGGGCACCAGCTCCGCCAGCGAGCTGGTGATGAAGAGCTCCTCCGCCCGAGCCAGCGTGCTGGCGGGGAGCGGCTCCTCCGCGACACGCAGTCCGGCCTCCCTCGCGACGGCGATCACCTCCGCCCGGGTGATGCCCGGAAGACAGATGTCCCGAGGCGAAGTGACGAGGCCCCCGTCCAGCACCGCGAACACGTTGGAGACCGTGCCCTCCGTGACATGGCCCGCCGCGTCCACATAGAAGCCCTCCTGGACGCCCCGGCGGGCGAGCTCCAGGCGCGCCACCACCGAGTGCTGATAGCTGGTCGACTTCAGGGTGGGCGGAGGATGAACCTGGGTCGGCCGGGCCCAGAGCACGGTGGCGGAGATGCCGTCCGTGTAATGAGCGGCGGGGTACGTCCGCAGAGGGAGCGCCGCGATGAGCACCGAGGGCGTCACACACCCGGCCGGCTCCAGGCCCAGGGTGCTGACGCCGCGAGTCACGGTGATGCGGAGGTAGGCCTCGGGGAGCCTCGCGCGGGCCAGCGTCTCCTCTACCCGCGTGCGCAGCTCAGGCGCCGGAGGAGCGCCGCGAATGGCCAGCACCGACAGTCCTTCCTCCAGCCGCGCCAGGTGCTCGTCCAGCCGGAAGGGCACGCCCCCATACGTCCGCAGCGTCTCGAAGAGCCCGTCCCCGTAGAGGTAGCCATGGTCGAACGCCGGCACGGTGGCCTGAGCCGGGGGGACGAAAGCCCCGTTCACATAGACACAGCCCTCAGCGAGTCCCATGGCGCACCGGCCGCGACCATATCAGGTGTTCTCGTGTGCAATCGATCCGCGCCCTTCGTCCCGAATCTCACGTTGAACGGGCAATCGGGAATGGGCCACCCCGTACCACTGTAGGCTGCCGCAACTCCCGGGAGTGCCCATGGACAGTGCCCGCCAGAAGAAGCCGTCGAAGCGGTGGATGAGGTACCTCGCCGATCTCGCCTTCCTCGCCATCATCCTGGTCGGCCGTGGGAGCTTCGCCGACCACTACCACGTGCCGTCCGGATCCATGGAGCCCACCCTCCAGGTAGGGGACCGACTCGCGGTGGACAAGAGCGCCTACGGGCTGCGCATCCCACTCACCCACGTCTGGCTCACCGAGGCAGCTCCCCGGCGCGGGGATGTCATCGTCTTCGACTCGCCAGTGGACGGCACGGTCCTGGTCAAGCGCCTGGTCGGCCTCCCAGGTGACCGCATCGCCTTCGATGGCGTGCACCTCTACCTCAACGGCCAGCGCGTGCCCCAGAGCTTCACGCTGGAGGATGCGCGCATCGAGCACCTCCCCGGAGCTCCCCACCCCCTCCACCCCGAGCCCGAACAGGGCCCCCCGATGAGGGAGGTGGAGGTGCCTCCGCGCCACTATCTGGTCCTCGGAGATCACCGGGGCAACTCGGCGGACAGCCGCGCCTGGGGCTTCGTTCCCCGCCAGAACCTGCTCGGCCGCGCGGTGGCCATCGCCTACAGCCCGCGCGAAGGCCTCTCTCCCGGCGAGCGCTGGTGGATCCCGCTGCGCCCCACCGAGGACACCCCCAGCGACCCGCGCCTCACGCGGTAGGCGCCGTGTGGTATGGGGGCTGGAACCATGGCCTCTCCACCCCGCCGCGGCCGTGCGCCAGCCCTGAAGGCCCGCCAGCGCACCCCGGGCCACCACTACAACGCGAGCTTCCTCTCGGCGGCCGATCGCGCGGAGATCCTCGCCTGGCTCGCCACCCTGCGGCCGCTGTGGGAGGAGCGCTACTCGAAGCACTTCCCTCCCCCGCCGGGCCAGGAGCAGCGCCGGCTGCTGCGCCCGGTGTACTGGCTGGGGAACTGGCAGTTCGCCTGCCTCGACTACTACCGCCCCCCCAAGGGAGTGAAGGACCGGTGCGTGCGGGCCGAGCCCTTCCCGCCCGTGCTCCAGCGGCAGGTGGAGAAGATCGAGGCGCTCGCGCGGCGGATGTACCGCGGGCCGGGCATGCCCGCGCGCTGGCACCTCAACACCTGCCTGGTGAACTTCTACGGCAGTCGCCTGGAGGACGGGCGCTGGGTGGACACCGCGCGCGTGGGCGAGCACAAGGACTTCGAGCCGGGGCCCGTGGCCTCGCTGTCGCTGGGCGAGCGCGCCCTCATCCAGTTCGTCACCTCCACCCGCCCGGGCGAGCGCGACGCGGTGGTGCTCGAGCAGTGGCTGGACGACGGCTCCCTGGAGCTCTTCGGCGGGGCGCGCTGGAAGGAGCAGACCTTCCACCGGGTGCAGCGGGTGGACACGCGCGCGGGGCACCTGCTGCCGCCCGAGCTGCCCGACTTCCGGACCCGCCGCATCAACCTCACCTTCCGCTACGTGCCGGACGAGCACGTGACGCCCTTCGCGGCGCTGTCCCCGGAGGCGCGCGAGGACGTGCGCCCCTACATGCGCACCCTGGCCGAGGGCAGCGCCTTCTTCCGGGCCGAGCTGGCACGAGAGACCGGGCTCAGCGGTTGAATCGGGCTCTCGCGATCAACAGGCTCGCTCACGGGAAGACACAGCCGCGGCGCGCTCAGTACGACGCCGTCAACCCCCAGAGGATGTCGATGTGCTGCTCCTCGGACACGCCGCCCTGCTCCCAGCCGAACCGGGCGCCCCGCCCCGTGAAGGTGTCCTTCACGTTCGTGTACCGGCCTCGCACCGAGTAGCCCAGCGGGCCCCACACCTCGCCCGCCACGCCCAGCTCCGCGTACCACCCCGAGCTGGACACCTCCGCGCCCAGATCCCTCACCTCCAGCTCCAGCGCGCCTTCATCCGCCGTGAGGCTCTTGCCCGCCTTGGGGCTGATGAAGAACTGCCCCCCGCCCTCGATGCGCAGCCAGCGCCGCAACGGCACCGAGAACTCCAGCCCCGCCGCCGGGTGCAGCCGGTGCGAGCCCGTGAGCGGCGCCCGCGCCTCCGGATCCACGTCGAAGGCCCGGCTCAGCATGCCGCCCCGCACGCCCGCATACCCGAGCCGGGGCTGCGACTGCGTCCCCATGTTGAAGTAGTAGCGGTACAGGAGCATGCCGCTGAAGGAGGTGTCGGTGGCCACCACGCTGCGCGTCGGCGTCTCGCCCGTCTCCGTGGTCACCTTCACCCGCGTCTCCGAGTAGCCGCGGTGGTAGCCCGCCACCAGGCCCAGGCCCCGATAGAGCTTCTCCGAGCGCGCCAGCGGCAGCACCTCGAGCTGCGCCATCAGCCCCAGGTACGGCACCCCGGACGTGAAGTCGATCGTGTCCCCGATGCGGTTCTCCTCCGGCCGCCGGTCGAACTCGGCGCAGGACGTGGCCCCCGGCCGCGCGCAGTAGCTGCGCCACGTGGTGGTGCCGCCCAGGAACAGGTGGAGGATGGGCGGGTGCCGGTGACGATCCCGGGCCTCCAGCTCGGCGCGAGTGGCGTACTCGTCGAACGGCTGCGTGGAGGTGTGCGACTCGTCCTCGATGGGCGTGGGCACCGCCAGCGGCTCCGTGGGCTCCTTCGGCGGAGTGGCCGCGCCGGGCGTCTCCGCAGGACCCGGGGGTGTCTCCGTCTCTGGGAGCTTGCGCGGTGGGGTCGCCTCGGCCGTGGTCGAGGGCTGCGGCGCCGGCGCGGGAGGAGGTGGCGCGCTCGGCGTGCCAGGCTCGGCGGGAGCAGGCTTCACGGGCTCCTCGGGCGGGGGCTCCACCACCGGGGGAGGCTTGAGGGCCGTGGTGGCGATGCCCGCGGCCAGCCTCCGAGCCTCGCTCGCCGACATCCGGCCGCGCTGGAGCTTCACTCTCTTGGTCCACAGCTCCTGGCCACGGGCGCTCAGCACCTGGACGACCAGGGTGCGCCCGCTCGTGGCGATGACCACCGCGTCAATCCCCAGTGCGGGAGCGACCTGGGCCACCCCCGCTGGCTGCCGGGCCGCGGCCGCCTTCACTCCCGCCTTGCCCGCGGCGCTCGTGTACCGCTTGAGCGGAACGAGCTCCACCTGCCCGGTCTTCTCGAGGGCGCTCACCACCTGGTTGCGCAGCGCCCCGCGGCGGTCACCTTCGAAGTCGAGGACCACCACCTGTGGCTTCGTCGCCTTCTGGGCCCACGCGGCCGGCGCGGCCAGGGCCAGGGCCAGGGTGAGCAGCGCTCCCCACCGATTCATCCATCGTCCCAAGGACATCATCTGGGCGAGGAGGTTCACCCACAGCGCACGCGATGTCCACAACCAGACGCGTCACGTCTCGGCGGTGGAGGTGGCCAGGGTGGGCTGGCTCACCCCCAGGAAGTCGCGGCGGTAGATGCGCACCATGGCCATGAAGAGGGAGGCGATGAGCGGCCCCACCAGCATCCCCATCATCCCGAACACCGCCACCCCGCCGAACATGGAGAGGAAGACGAGCAGCGGGTGGAGCGCCATGCGCGAGCCGCACAGCCGCGGCCGGATGAAGTTGTCCACCATGCCCACCACGAGGGCTCCCCACGCCGCCAGGAAGAGCCCCTCGCCTACCTTGCCCGACAGGACGAGCATGAGGCTGATGGGCACCCAGACGAGGCCCGTGCCCACCACGGGGATCAGCGCGGCGATCACCATGGCCGCGCCCCACACCCCCGCGTGGGGCACCCCGGCGATCAGCAGCCCCACCAGCCCGACGGCGCCCTGGACGAGCGCGGTGACGGTGTTGCCGTAGACGATGGCGTAGGCCACATCGGTGAACTCCCGGGAGAAGGCCTGGGTGTAGCGCTGGTCCAGGGGGACGAGCCGCACGCCCTCCGCGTAGAGCCGGCGCCCATCGAGGAAGAAGTAGTACATGGCCACCATCATCAGGAACAGGTTGATGACGAACTCCGAGCCCAGGCCCACCGCGTGCCGGATGACCGTGGCGCTCCCGCTGGCGGCCGACAGCAGCGCGCGCTCCGCCTCCGCGCCCACCGTCTCCGTGCGCAGATAGCGGCTCATCCCGCGAGGCAGGTTCGCCACCAGCTCCTGGCGCAGATCCACCCGCTCGAGGACCTCGGGGAGGTTGGCCGCCAGCAGGAGCAGCTCACGCCCCACCAGCCACCCCACCCCGGCCAGCGGCAGGAGGATGAGCAGGAAGACGGCCAGCGTGGAGAGCGCCGCGCAGAGCGACCTTCGCCCCTTCAACTTCCGACACAGGAAGTCCTGGATCGGTAAGAACAAGACGACGAGAAAGCCCCCCAGCAGCACCGGCATCACGAAGGGCAGCAGGATGCGAGAGAACAGAATCAACGCGAGCGCGAAGAGCCCCGCGAACACGAAATTGGACCACCGCTTCGAATCCGCTGCCGACACGCCCCACCACCTTTGAACCCACGGCCCCACGCGCCGACCCCAACGTAGGACTGCCCCCCATGGCGGGGAAGTCCCGACACCGCCACCAAGGAGATGAGCTATGACTTCTGGACGCTTCTGGCTGATCGCCGCCACGCTCACGGGCACGGCCCTGTTCGCGGGCTGCGGCGAGAGCGGCGCGCCGTGCACGCGCTGCCCCCCCATCCAGGGCCGCTACCCCCTGGAGTTCGCGGACGAGTCGGTGCCCGCCGACTGCGCAGCGCTGGGGGTGGCGCTTCCGGAGGGGCCGCTGGACATCCAGCGCGCGGGCAGCCAGCTCACCGCCTCCGTGGACGAGCTCCCGCTGCAGGGGACCGTCTACCAGAGCTTCGACTTCACGCTGCAGGGGGCTCAGGCGGCGCTGGACGGTGGCAGCACCAGCCTGAGCTTCAACGGGCGCTACGCGCCTGGCAACCCGGACGGAGGCACGGGGAGGATCTCCGGAAGCTTCTCCGGCACCTACGCCCGTGGCTCGGCCCAGGGGACGCGCCGCTGCTCGATCAACCGCACCTACACGGCCACCCAGCAAGAGCGGCCGTGAGTCGGCAGGCGCGTGCGGCTACTTCTTCTTGCCGCCCTCGGCCTTGGCGGCCTCCTTGTTCTTCTTCGCGCGCTTCTTCCACGCCTGGCGGATCTTCATCTGCACGCGCCTGTGCTTGCTCTTGCTGCGGGCCATTCCGGTGACTCCTGGGTGAGAAAAGGAAGCGCTACGTATCAGAAGACCCCCCGGGAGCGGAACCCTCCGCTTCATCCGGGGCGGGCCGGGTGGGGTAAGGGATGCCCTCGGCCCCTCGCACGGCCGTGGGGAGGGCCTCCGCCAGCCGCACCTCGCCCTCCTTGTCCGCGTCCACCGGCCGCTCTCGCGAGGCGGGGGCGCTGCTCTGCTGGGGGCGCTTCTTCACCGAGGCGAAGATGGGCCGGCACGCGTCCACGAAGCGCCGCACCTCGTCCAGGGGCAGGGCCGGGCTGTAGTTGTCGTTCACGCCCTTCATGGGCTCGGCCATGCACATGGAGTTGAGGATGGCCTCCTCGGTGGCCTCCATCACCGCCTCGTAGAGGGGATCCAACCGCTGATCCAGGAGGATCTTCAGCTTGTAGACCATCTTCTGGGTGCGCCGGGGGATGATGTTGGCGGTGGAGAAGCCGACGACGATCTCCCCGGAGCCGTGCGCCGCGTAGCTGCCCACCCGGCCGATGCCCAGCGCCACGCGCTTGCACAGGCGGTTGATCTGGTGGCTGAGCAGGGGGGCGTCCGTGGCCACCACGGCGATGATGGAGCCGTACGTCTGCCCGCGCTTGCGCACGTCCTTGAGCTTCTCGGCCAGGAACTCGCCTACCGGCAGGCCGCCCACCCGCAGGTTGTGCATCTTCCCGAAGTTGGACATCACCAGCACGCCCAGCGTGTAGCCGCCCAGCGCCTCGGGCAGCTTGCGCGAGGAGGTGCCGATGCCCCCCTTGAAGTCGCACGTCACCATGCCGGTGCCGCCGCCCACGTTGCCCTCGGCCACGGGGCCGGACTTCGCGTTCTGGATGGCCTCCAGCACGTGCTGATCCCTCACGTGCCGGCCGGAGATGTCGTTGAGCCAGCTGTCATCGCACTCGCCGACGATGGGGATGATGACGTCGTGCTCGTCGCCGATGCCCGGGTAGCGATCCACCAGGTAGCGCGCCACGCCATCCGACACGGCGCCCACCGCCATGGTGTTGGTGAGCATGAGGGGCGTCTCCACCAGCCCCCACTCCATGAGCTGCGTCATGCCGGACACCTCGCCGGCCCCGTTGAGCACGAAGCCGCCGCCGTTCATCCGCTCCATGAAGATGTTGCCGTTGTTGGGCAGGATGGCGGTGACGCCGGTGCGCACGGGCCCGTGGCCGGGCCGCAGCGGGCCCTCGCCCCGGATGATCGTGCTGTGGCCGACGAGCACCCCCTCCACGTCGGTGATGGCGTTGTACTTGCCGGGCTTGAAGCGGCCCAGGGGCAGCCCCAGCTCCCGCGCTCGGACGCGCGGCACGGTCAGTTCCAGTTGGCGCTGAGACATAGCGGGCCCGGACGCTAGTCCAGGTACGCCCGGGGTCAACCGTTCTGGCGGCCGCGCCGTGGCCCCTCGAACAGCAGCCGGGTCTGGAAGCGGGCAAGCGCCCCCGCCCACGACGGCTTCGCTCCCACGAAGCCCTAGGAGGCGCGCCGGATGGAGCCGCGGGCGGCGTTCGTCAGCTCCAGCAGCTTGGCGCGGTAGAGCTTCTCCAGGTCGCTCCGCTCCTGCTCGGAGATGCGCCCGGTGGCGCGGGCCTCCTTGATGCTCATGCCCACCTTGCGCAGCGCCTTGGAATCCCGCGCCCCGGCGATGCCTCGGGCCAGGTTGCTCCCCTCCCCGAAGGTGAGCGGCACCAGCGCGGCAGGCGGCGCCTCCCTGCTCGCACCCGC
The DNA here is from genome assembly GCA_016926755.1 of Myxococcaceae bacterium. Taxonomy (GTDB): domain Bacteria; phylum Myxococcota; class Myxococcia; order Myxococcales; family Myxococcaceae; genus Hyalangium. Next base: position 10,659 of record JAFGNZ010000141.1, read on the forward strand.
CTCGCGCGCGGGGTTGCCCTCGGACGCGGGGAGGAGCTCGAGGTTCCCTGTCATCGCCGCGGGGGGCTCCGCGGGAGGAGTGGACGCCGGGGCCGCCGCGGCCGGAGCAGTCACAGCGCCGAGCTCCGGCGGCGTGAAGTCCTCCACGTCCTGCGTGAACATGTCCGAGCAGCGCGCCAGCGCGATGGCCCCGTCCACCTGGGCGCGCTTCTTCGCCATCTTCAGGATCGTGTTGTCCAGATCGGCGATGTTCTCGTGCACCACGCGGCCCACGGACTGGCGGGTGATGCGCTCGTCCGCCGCCACGTACTTCTCTCCGCAGCCCCCCTTCTTCTTGAAGCAGACCCACCCACCGCCGTACTCGCTCTTGCCCTGGATGATCGTGTCCTTGCCGCAGGCGGGGCACTTGCGGTGGGCCGTGCGCCAGCGGAACCGGCTCTCCCGGCTGTTGGCCGAGCCGTACCCCTCCGCGAGCACCGTGCCGAGCTCCCGGCTGACGATGCGGCAGCGGAACGTGTACTTGAAGAAGCCGCTCTCGAAGTCCTCGTGGCAGAACTCCGGCACCAGGGTGAACTCCGGAGTGCAGCCGAACAGATCGATCAGCTTCTCCGCGCCGGGCTTGAGCAGCGTCGGCTTCTCCGAGCCGAGGATGCGGCCGTAGTCCGTGCCCTCCACCATGCACTGCTTCACATACTGGGCGAGGATCTGATGCTGCTCCAGCTCCTCCCGCAGCAGCTCGGTCGAGAGCTGGGCGCGGCGGGGCGCCGGCACCGTCGACTCGCTGCGAATCATCTCACCCTGCATGTGGACCTCCGTATCGGTAGCCACAGTTATTAATGCGGGGGTCTGACATTCGTGCCCCGGGAGGAGGTGATGCCGGAGCCTGGAAACACGAAGGGCCCTCCCCTCGCTACCGCTGGAAGGGAAGGCCCTCTGTGTTGAGCCGCGTCGCGCCGCGAGAGGCTCAGCCCGGATCAGATCGGGCGGACGTTCTGGGCCTGCAGCCCCTTGGGGCCGCGAGTCACGTCGAACTGCACCCGCTGCCCCTCGGAGAGGCTGCGGAAGCCGTCAGCCTGGATGGCGGTGTGGTGGCAGAAGACATCCTCGCCACCGCCGTCCTGCGTGATGAAACCGAAGCCCTTCGCATCGTTGAACCACTTCACGACACCTGTTGCCATTTTCGATCCCTTGAGCGTCCGGACGCTGTGAATTGCGCCGGATTTCCAGCCCGCGGTGCGAGCCGAAACTCCCCCCTGACAGCTTTCCGGACGAAAAGCCAGGGGGAGCCCCTTTCTTTTGCCCCAGGCCTCCGCCTGTGAACGTCACCGTGCCGACAGAAGCGGGATGTTGCTGGCCAGTCAACAGTCGGGTGCGCTAGAGCGGGGGGCGTATGCTCCGATACAGCGCCGACATTCGAACCCTCCTGTGGTGCGCGGCCATGCCGGTGGTGGCCCTGTCCATGTACTTCAATCCGGGGCTCATCCCCTGGATGTGCCCGCTGGCGTGCTACCTGGCGCTGTCGGCGGGCGTCATCGCCCACAACCACAACCACTGCCCCACCTTCAAGAGCCGGCGGTTCAACAACGTGTTCGGGATGTGGCTGTCGATCTTCTACGGCTACCCGACGTTCGCGTGGATCCCCACGCACAACCTGAACCACCACAAGTACGTGAACAAGGCGGGGGACGCGACCATCACCTGGCGCCACACCAACAAGCACAACCTCTTCGTGGCCCTCTCCTACTTCTTCGTCTCCGCCTACTACCAGGCCGAGCCCACCAAGGCCTTCATCCGCAAGGCCAAGGCCAACAACCCTCCGCTCTACCGGCAGATCGTCACCCAGTACGTGGTGTGGATCGGCACGTACCTGGCGCTGCTGGGGCTGGCCATGGGGATGCACGGCGTGTGGGCGGGCATCAAGGTGTGGATCTTCGCCTTCGGGATCCCGGCCATCTTCGCGCTGTGGACGATCATCTACTTCAACTACATCCAGCACGTGCACACGGATCCGTGGAGCGAGCACAACCACAGCCGCAGCTTCACGGGCCGGGCGATCAACTTCTTCCTCTTCAACAACGCCCTCCACGCGGTGCACCACGAGATGCCGGGGGCGCACTGGAGCACCCTGCGCCAGGCCCATGAGCGGATCGAGGCGGAGATCCACCCGGACCTCAAGCCGCGCTACTTCTTCCCGTGGTGCTTCGCCAACTACGTCCTGGCGCCCTTCTTCCCGCGCTTCGGCACCCAGCAGATCGGCCGCGCCCCGTTCCTCCCGCCCCCTGGAGAGAAGGCGGAAGGGGCGATCGGGGACGAGATGGAGGCGGTGGACGCGGGCGTCAACGCCGCCCGCGTGTAGCGCCTACTGGAGGGAGGGCGGGCGCTTCGCCGGGACGCAGCGCAGCTGGGTGGGATCGCAGGTGACGGCGAAGTCGGGGTTGATGCTCCCCGCATCCTGGCAGATCTTGTTGTCCGGCTCGCCCGCCTCGTTCGCGCACTCGACATCCCCGGGCCACATGGCCCACACCTCGTACTGCGCGGTGCACCCGTCCTCTGTGTACTCCAGGTCCGCCACCAGCTGCGTGCCTGGAGCCTGCGGGGTCGCCAGCACCCGGACGTTGCCCCACCGGTAGACGATCTTCTTCGGGGGCAGCCCCTGCTCATCGTCGGCCGGCGCGTCCTTCTGGGCCACCTCCACCTCCGTGGCAGAGCAGAAGCCCTCCGCGTCCGCCTCCTTGGCCAGGGCCCCCAGCGAGTACGCCAGGTGCTGGGTGTCCCGCTCCTCCAGATCCACGAGCGTCTGCGGCTTGATGGACAGCCGCTCGTCCCCCGAGGGCGTGGAGAACTTCTGGATGCCGAGTTGCTCGCCCGCCTTCATGGGGCAGGTGCTCTCGCCCTTCAGCTTGTAGGTGGCGGACCATTCGAGGCTCTGCACCGGGCAGCCGATGGGCGGCTGCGCCGTGTCACAGGAGGCGGACAGGGTGGCGGCCAGCGCCAGCCCGAGGATTCGTCGAGTCATGAGTCGAGACCTTTCGTGGCGCCAGCGCGCCTAGAACGACACCCGGGCGCCAAGGCGGAACGAGCGCGGCGCCTGATAGGCGGTGGGCTTGCCGAAGTTCGTGTTGGGGGGCTCCCCGAGGTCCTCCTCCGTCCCACCCTCGATGGGCAGCGCCTCGGAGAACGTGAAGTTCTGATCGTACGCGGTGGCGGCCTGGAAGTTGAAGAGGTTGAACACGTCCACGCTCAGCGCGGCGGTGATGTCCCGGTTCACCTTGTAGGTGACGGCCAGGCGCGTGTCGAAGCGGTGCACCCACGGCAGGCGGCCGGCCGCGCCGCGCGGCAGGATGTAGGCCTGGCCCGGGCCGTAGTCCACGTGCGCCCCGAGGTAGCTGTAGGGCGTGCCGGAGCTGCCCCGGTAGGACAGGCCCAGGTTGAGGCTCAGATCCGGGCGCAGCACGAACTCGCGCGCCCCGAAGGCCTTGATCTGGTGCGTGCGATCCGCCGGCAGCAGGCCCGTGCGGTTGGGCAGCAGCGAGACGAGATCGAAGTCGGAGTTGATGTTCGGATCCAGCTGGCCGGTGTCGGTGCGGAACAGGCCCTCGTAGTTGCCCCGCAGGCGGGACCACGTGTAGCTCACCTGGGCCATCCAGAGATCCGCGAAGTTCTTCTGGAAGAACATCGTCACCGCGTCATAGGTGCGCGTGGGCTTCACGAAGTCCGTGGCGAAGCCGTAGCCCGGGTTGCCGATGAAATACGTGGAGCCGTCATCCCGGCTCATGTCTTCGATCACGTAGTTGATCGAGCGCCGCGTGTACGAGAGGCCGGCGCGCGCGTTGGGCAGCACCTCGTACTCGCCGCCCACCACGTACTCGTCCGTGGACTGGGGCTTGATGTCCGGATCCACGATGGTGGCGCCCGCGCCGACGGTCTCCCACAGCCGGCTGGCGTCCAGCCCGGGCCGGTAGGCCATCCGCGACGCGTCGCTGGAGCACACGCCCTGCTGCTGCGCCGGATCCAGGGGGTTGCACAGCGTGGAGTCCCGGCGCGAGCGCAGGCCGGGCTCGCCTGGGAACGAGCGATCCACCATGTCCAGCGGGACGCTCTCGTAGTAGCGGGCGAAGTTGCCGTAGAGCTTCATGCGGCCGGAGCGGGAGGGATCGACGATCAGGCCCAGCCGCGGCGACCACTGGTTGGCCAGGATCAGCGCCTCCTTGCCGCCGCCGACGAGCTGCTGCACGTCATAGCGCAGGCCCACGTTGAGCGTGGCCCGGTTGTCCAGCATCGTCCAGCTGTCCTGGGCGAAGGCGCCGAAGGCGTTGGACTTGGACAGCGCCGTCTGCGCGTCCTGGGTCAGCGTCTCGTCCGGCCCCACCAGGTACCCATAGTGGCGGAAGTCGCGGAAGAAGCTCCCGTCATCCGCCTCGTAGAGGATGTTGCGGCCGCTGAGCGAGCGGACGTGATCGAAGACCATCTGCTCCACGTCGACGCCCGCCTTCAACACGTGCTGGCCCGCGGCCTTCGCCAGGAAGGTGCCCACGGCCTTGGCCTGGTACCGGTTCAGCGAGCCCTCGTCCAGGCGGCCCGGGCCGCCCGTCAGGTAGCCGAGCACCGGGCACAGCGTGGGCACCTCGGCGGGGTTCGGTGACACGCAGAGGGAGGGATCCGGCAGCTGCTCGAAGTCCGTGAGGGGGTGCTGGCCCGGCTCCGTGCGCAGCCAGTTGACGTTGGAGACGCCTGACAGCCCCTCCAGGCTCCCGCCGACGGTGCCGTCCGAGGGGCGGACGGCGATGTCCTGGTGGTGCCAGCCCAGGGTGACGTTGAAGAGCAGGCGCTTCTCCAGGAAGGCGGAGGACCAGCGGGCGCTGGCGTCCAGGCTGTTGGAGATGCGCTGGGTGGCGATGGCCTCGAACTGCCCGTTGACGACCTCCACCTCCGGGGCGCCGGTGCGCTCGTTGATCGCGAAGCGGCCATCGCCGCCCGCGGACGAGGGAGAGCCCGTCACGGACACCGTCAGGTTGTGGTCCTCGTTGAGCAGATAGGTGAGCTTGCCGATGTACTGGAAGGTCCGCTGATCGGCGAAGAAGGTCCGGCGCGTCCCCTCGAGGAGCTCCGTCTGGGAGAAGTCCTGCTCGTCCTTCATGGGCAGCCCGTCCGCCCCCAGCACCAGGCGGTTGAGGTTGCGCTCCAGCTGGTAGCGCGTGAACGAGGGGGAGAAGCCCACGTAGAACCAGAGCTTGTCCTTGAGGATGGGGCCGCCCAGCTCGGCGCCGAAGTCGCCCAGGTTCCACAGCGAGGCCTGGCCGGAGATGGTGCCTGACTCCTGGCGGATCTCCGTGCCCGCGGCGCCCAGCGTGCCCGGCGTGAGGTTGCCGAACACCGAGCCGTGGAACTCGTTGGAGCCGGACTTCGTCACCGCGTTGACGACGCCGCCAGTGGAGCGCCCGTACTCGGGCAGGTAGCCGCCGCTGATGACGTTCACCTCGCCGATGAACTCCACGCTCAGCGGCGTGCCGTTGATGCCGAAGCCCGGATCATTCACCGAGACGCCGTCCACGATGTACTGGTTCTCCGGCGAGGTGGCCCCGCTGACGGAGATGCCGTAGGTGTCCGCGCTCGCGCCCGGCGCCAGCTCCGCCAGCGACTCGAAGGAGCGCGCCGCGGCGCCCTTCCCGCTGGGCGCGACGACGGCGATGTTGCGGATGAAGGCCTCGCTGACGTTCACCCCCGTGGAGGCGGAGCCGATGTCCACCGAGGGCGCCTGCGCCACGACGACCATCTCCTCGGTGAAGGCGGCCTCGGGCACCAGCTCCACGTTGAGGCGCACCGAGTAGTCCAGCCGGACGGTGATGCCCTCCCGAGCGTAGGGCTTGTAGGACTCCTGCTCGAAGCGCAGCGTGTACACGCCGGACGGGAGCTGGGGGATGCGGTACTGGCCGCTCGCGTCGGTGAGCACCGTCTGCTCGCCCTGGAGCGAGGGGGAGGTGGCCGTCACCACCACGTCCGCCACCGGCTTCTTCGTCGTGCTGTCCACCACGGTGCCCAGCAGCACCGAGCTGCCTTGCGCCATGGCCGAGCCGCTCGCCAGGCACAGCGCCAGCATCAAGAGGGCGGCGTGCCGGAGGTTCCTTCTATGTGTCATGGGGGCTTCTGGCCCGGGGGGCTAGGGGTCTCTCCGCCGGGCGCTCCTCGCGGGCATAACAAATGCCTACAGGCGGACAGAATCAAGCCCTCCTTTTCTCAGAGGCCGATGCCCCGCAGCTCCAGGCAGGCCCCGGCGTCCCCTCCCCAACCTTGTCCTGCCCTCGGGGGGCATGGGCCCCTGGGCCCTGCATCCCTAGATATGGCGCCGCTCGAACTCGCCACGAGG
>JAFGNZ010000142.1 GCA_016926755.1 Myxococcaceae bacterium
TCTCCTCGGCCACCCTCCTCCTTCCCTCCTTCCCGAGCCTGTTTGACTTGGACCCGTTCATCTTTCACTTACACGTGAACGGGTACCTGGCGTTCGACTCATGTTCTTCGTCTGCAGTTTCGGGCGCCCCATCCAAAGCCAAGGCCGTCCCCGTAGTTGCAGCCTCGCCCCCAAGGCGGCTCCGGTGAACTGTGCTCCGAAGGCGAAAGGGTGCTCCCGCCTCCAGTGCCAGCACTGCGGGCGAAGACTTCGAAGCAGGTGCCGTCGTGCATGCCAACAGAAGGGTGCAGACAGAGTATGCAACCAGTCGGATCATGAGGTCCCGCCAGCCTACCAGGAGGGGCTTTCAGCAACCAGGCGTCTACGGCTCGGGCTTCGTCTCGACAGCCTCGGGCGGATGGACGGCGCCCTCGACTGGCACCTCCCCCATGAGAACTGGACCGCGCGCTTCAGGCCCTTGGGATCGGGCAGCGGTGGATCATGGCGAACGCACCTTCGCCCGGGCGCTACACGTTGAAGCGGAAGTGCATGCAGTCGCCGTCCTGGACGACGTACTCCTTGCCCTCCACCCGCAGCAGCCCCTTCTCCTTCACCGCGCTCTCGCTGCCGAGCTTGATCAGATCCTCCCAGCGCATCACCTCGGCCTTGATGAAGCCGCGCTCGAAGTCCGAGTGGATCACGCCCGCCGCCTGCGGCGCCTTGTAGCCCGTGTGGATCGTCCAGGCCCGGCACTCCTGCTCGCCCACCGTGAAGTACGTCTGCAGGCCCAGCAGCTTGTAGCCCGCCCGCACCACCTTGTGCAGGCCCGGCTCGCTCAGCCCCGCGCTCTCCAGGAAGCCCGGCCGCTCCTCCTCCGGCAGTTGCTGGATCTCCGCCTCCATCGCCGCCGCCAGCACCACCACCTCGGCGCCCTCCTTCGCGGCCATCTCCTTCACGGCCTTCACGTGCGGCGACTCATCCTCCTTGCCGATCTGCCCCTCGGAGATGTTCGCCACGTACAGCACCGGCTTGTCCGTCAGCAGGAACAGCTCGCGGATGGCCGCGTGCTCGTCCTCGGTCAGCTTCTGCCCGCGCACCGTGATGCCCGCGTCCAGCCCCGCCTTGACCCTGTCCAGCAGCGCCAGCTCCGCCTTGGCCTCGTCGCCCGCCTTGCCGCCCATCTTCGCGTTGCGCTGGGCGCGCTCGCGGCGCTTCTCCACCGTCTCCAGGTCCTTGAGGCACAGCTCCGTGTCCACCACGTCCCGGTCCCTCACCGGGTTCACGCCGCCTTCCACGTGGGTGACGTTGTCGTCCTCGAAGCAGCGCAGCACGTGCAGCACCGCGTCCACCTGGCGGATGTTGGCCAAAAACTGGTTGCCCAGCCCCTCGCCCTTGGAGGCGCCGCGCACCAGCCCGGCGATGTCCACGAACTCCAGCGAGGTGGGCACCTTCTTCAGCGGCTTGACGAGCGCCGAGAGCTTGTCCAGCCGCTCGTCCGGCACGGGCACCACGCCCACGTTGGGCTCGATGGTGCAGAACGGATAGTTGGCCGCCTGCGCACCCGCGGCGGACAGCGCGTTGAAGAGAGTGGACTTGCCCACGTTGGGCAGCCCGACGATTCCAATGGAGAGCGCCATGACGGTTCCTTCGAACAGCGCGGGCGGCGGCCCGCTTCCCGGCGTGCCAGGCTAGGCGCGCGTGCTCGGGGCGCCGCCCGCGGGCAGGCCCTTGACGAACTGCTCGGCCAGCGCGCGGTGCTTGGCGTCATCCATCCGCTCGGAGATGAGCTTGCCCGCCGCCTCGATGGCCAGGTCCACCGCCAGGCCGCGCACCTCGGCGATCGCCTTGGCCTTCTGGTCCTCGATCTCGCGGCGCGCCTGGGCCTTGAACTCCTCGGCCTCCTTGCGGCTCTTGGCCATCAGCTCCTCGCGGTACTTCTCCACGTCCTGCTGGTTCTTGCGCATCATCTCCGCGGCGTCCCGGCGGGCCTCGGCGATGGCCGTCTTCTGGTCGGCCAGCAGCTTCTCGGCCTCGGCGCGCTCGCGCTTGGCGCTCTCGATGGCGCTGGCGATCTGCTTCTCGCGCTCCTCCACCAGCGAGAGGATGGGGCCCCACGCCTTCCAGCGCAGCACGAGCGCCACGAGGACGAAGGTGAGGAGGGTCCAGGCGATGAGGCCCGGGCGGACCTGCAGGAAGTCGGCGGCGAGGACGGTAGGCAGGAGCATGGCGGCGTGTCCGGGTGCTGCAGGAGGGAGGAGGTGAGACGAGAGGCTTCAACGGCGTCGGGCCCGGCGCCCGCTCTCCTCGCGGACGCCGGCCCCATGAGACGGCTCGCTCTGGACTAGGCCTTGGTGGCGAGCAGAACGCAGATCACCAGCGCGAACAGCGTGGCGCCTTCGATGAGCGCCGCGGCGATGATCATGGAGGTGCGGATGTCGCCGCCGGCGGCCGGCTGACGGCCCGTGGCCTCCATGGCGGAGGCAGCCAGCTTACCAATGCCCAGGCCGGCACCGATGATGGCGAGGCCGGCACCGATGCCGGCGGACAGGAACGCGAGAGCGAGGTTGGTCATGGGAGTGCTTCTTCTTTCTTCGTAGGTAGGACCCGCTTGTGGGGGGGTCGTGGTCCCTTCTGGACTACCTCCGGCGACCTTTCGAATCGCCGGGTTCTGGCCGGGGCCCCACGCTGCCGGGCCCCGCTAACTCGTCACGCGCGCGCCTCAGGAGCCCACGAAGTGGGCCTTGCCGTGATCGTGGCTGGCGCCGCCCTCCTTGTGGCCGTGCTCCTCCGCGTGTCCATGGTCATGGTGGTGGCCCATGGCCACGCTCATGCCGATGAAGAGGGCCGACAGCAGGGTGAAGACGTAGGCCTGCACGAAGGCCACGAACAGCTCCAGGAAGTAGATGCCCATGGCGAAGGGCACGGCGACGATGCCCACCGCGGCGCTGCCCATCATGAAGATGAGGCCCAGCAGGAAGAAGATGACGATGTGGCCCGCCAGCATGTTGGCGAACAGACGCATCGTCAGCGCGAAGGGCTTGGTGAACAGGCCGAGGATCTCCACCGGGATCATGATCGGCCACAGCAGCCAGTGCACGCCGCCGGTCAGGTGCGCCAGGTAGCCGCCCAGGCCCGCCGCGCGGATGCCGGCGATCTGCGTGAGGACGAAGGTGCACAGGGCCAGGGCGGCGGTGACGGCGACGTTGCCGGTGGCCGTGGCCATCCACGGGAACAGGCCCAGCATGTTCATGAAGAGGATGAAGAAGAACACGGTGAGCAGGTAGGGCGTGTAGCGCGGCGCCTCCTCCTTCCCGATGTTCTTGACGGCCAGCTCGTCCCGGACGAAGACCACCAGCATCTCGAAGAGGTTGGCGCCCACCCCGCGCGGCACCAGCTTGGACTTGTCCCGGTTGCTCCAGATCAGCAGGGAGCCCACCAGCAGCAGCGCCGCCAGGAACATCATCACCGTGTGCTTGGTGATGGACAGGTCCAGGCAGCCGGCCAGCAGCCCCGGGTGCGTCTCACCGTGGTCCGTCATCTGCGGCGCGCAGGCCCCTTCCTTCAGGGGGATGAGGATCTGCGGCAGGTGGATGGCGATGTGCTCGTAGCTGCCGGGGATCTCGATCTCGATCTCGGGGGAGTCCGCCACGTGGTGGAGGATGTAGGCCGGCACGTCCTCCTTCTCGCCCTCGGCCGGCGGCGAAGCGGCCAGCACGGAGCTGGCGAACAGACCGGCGAACAGGACCATTGCCTTGCGCATCACTCGTCTCCGCCCGCCGCGATTCGAGCCGCGGCGTTCACGTAGCTGATTTCCACCCACTGCAGCACAAAGTAGACGCCGAAGAAGCCGGCGACGAACCCCCACGCCCCCATCCCCCGCGACACCATCGCGTACAGCCCCGCCGCCACCGTCACGGCCCGGAGCGCGAACACCAGCCCCACCACCTTCAGCGCGGCCTTGAGGCTGCGCTGCACCGCCCGCCGCTTGAGCCCCAGCGACACTGCCCCGGTCACCGCCGCCAACCCCGTGCCCCACAGCGCCGGCCACCGGTGCTCCGGCGCCTGCGGCAGTGCCGCCGCCAGCGCCACGCCCACCACCGCCACCCCCGCCGCCACCATCGCGTGGTTGAGGAACGTCTCCCCTGCCCGCGGCTTGTCCGTCACTTCTTCTTCCCCAACCGGGCCATCTCATGGAGGAACCCGTAGAAGCCCACGCTGATCCCCACCACGCTCAGCCCCACCAACCCCCAGGGCTTCGTCCCCAGCCACCGATCCATCAGCAGGCCGCCCAGCACCCCCACCACCGCCCCGCCGACCATCTTCCACACCGCGGAGATGTAGGGCATGGCTTCCTGCATGTGCCGAGCGGGAGTCCCCAGCTCGCTGCCCTGCTGCTCCTTCTTCTCCGGGCCCCGGGGCTCCTCTGCCATCGGCCGCCTCACCAACTCCCGGGAAAACCTTGGGTTTCCGCCGCCGCCCGTCCCCTCCGCACCACGCGCGCGCGCCGCTTAGCATTGAAGATGCGGCACGCGCAACCGCTACGGAGAGGTGGCGCAAGAGAGCCAGAAGCGGCCGGAATGACGAGGGGAAGCCGAAGTCCGCCGCGTCCTCGGGAGCAGGCAGAGGAGCAGCCTCACGGTGCCTGCCTCCAGACCCGGGGCGCGAGCCCTTGCCCCGCTCCTGCGTGAGTCGTCACCTCCGCCCGCCATCTCCAGCTTGGAGATGGGATGTCTGCCTCGAAGGAGGACACCATGCCGAAGCCACTCCAGCTCACATCACCCCGCTTCGGGGATGGAGATACCATCCCCATCGCCTTCACCTGCGAGGGAGAGGACAAGTCCCCGCCGCTTCACTGGGGGGAGGTCCCCCCGGGGACCCGCAGCCTGGCCCTCATCGTCGAGGATCCGGACGCACCGGATCCCCGGCATCCCCAGCGCACGTGGTGCCACTGGGTCCTCTACAACATCCCCCCCGGGACGAGGGGGCTGCCCGAGGGCGCGAGCGCGCAGACCCTGCCGCGCGGGACCCTCGAGGGCCTCAATGACTGGGATCGCCAGGGCTACGGGGGGCCGTGTCCCCCCATTGGCCGCCACCGCTACGTCCACCGCCTGTACGCGCTGGACACCGTGCTGCCAGACATGGGCTCGCCCACCCGCACCCAGCTCCTCAAGGCCATGGAGGGCCACGTGCTCGCCGAGGCCCAGCTGCTCGGCACCTACGAGAAGCATCACGCGCACGTCATTGCCTGAGTCTCGTGGAACCCGGACCCGCGCCCCTTCCCTCCAGGGCGATGACTTCCCCTGAGCAGGCTGGGGGTGCGATGGTTCAGGGTTGTGACGACGTCAAGCCAGGCCGGCGCGCAGTACCGGCACTTCGACGCGATGCCTCTCGGCCTGGGGGTCATCCGCGAAGGGCGGCTCGTCTACGCGAACGCCTCCCTGCTGGGCCTGCTGGGGCACACCGCCGAGGCGCTCATCGGGCGCCCCATGGACGCGCTGCTCGCGCTGCTCCCCCCGAGCGGCACGCTGGCGGACCGGCACGCGCGCCGCCTCCAGGGCGAGTGGGTGCCCTCGGTGTACGAGTCCCAGCTGCGGACGCCCACCGGGGATCGCCGGGTGGAGGTCTCCGTCACCGTCGAGGGACAGGACGCGGTGGTGCTCCTGCGGGACGTGAGCGACCGGGCCCACCACCGCGCCGTGCTCCAGCGCCTGGCGGAGCTGGGCGCGGGGTTGCCGGGCCTGCGCACCGAAGAGGAGGTGCTCACCCGCGTCTTCGCCGGCCTCGCGGAGCTGGGCCTCACCTTCGCGTACCTGATGCCCGAGGGCGAGCAGGCACGGCTGGCGCGGCTGCACGTGCCGCCCGGGCTCTCCGCGGACGCCCTGGACAACACCCGGGCGGACGGGCTGACCGGTGCCTGGTCCCCCCTGCTGGAGCGGGCGTGGAAGGAGGGCTCGGCGTATGACGCCGAGTTCGCCTCGGAGGTCTCCCGCTTCGTGAAGGGGGGGCTGTCGGACGCGGTGCGGGACCGCCTCGGAGAGGCCCGGCTCCACGTCATTGGCGTCCGCATTGACGCGGGCGGCATGCGCCAGGCGGTGCTCTGCCTGGCGGCCCCCTGGCTGCGAGAAGAGGAGCTGGCGCCGCTGCGGCTCTTCGGCGCGCAGGTGTCCGCCGCGCTCGACGCGGCGCTCACCATCTCCCAGCTGTCCGCGCAGAACACCGCGCTGGCCGCGCTCAACCGCCTGGCCTCCACGGCGGCCACCGCCCAGGAGCCGCGCGACTTCTTCGGGCCCGGCGCCAAGGAGATCACCCGCCTGCTGGAGTGTGACGCCCTGGGCCTCTTCCTCCGCAAGGATGGCATGGAGGAGGTGGAGCTCGTCTTCTCCCAGGGGCTGGACGAGGCCAGCTCCGTGCACTACTCGCGCCTGCCGCTGCGCGGCGGCCTCTCCAGCCAGGCGATGGAGCAGGGCTCGGCCCTGGTGCTGGACGTGGAGGAGTGCTCCGACGACACGCGCGAGGAGATGCTGCGCATGGGCTTCGCCACCGTGGCGCTGGTGCCGCTGCGCGTCCGCTCGCGGCTGGTGGGCACGCTGGTGGTCGCCTTCCGCAAGAGCCGCAGGCTGCCGCCGCTGGAGCGGGTGACGCTGCAGGGCATGGGCGCGCACTTCGCCGCCGCCACCGAGTCCCACCGCCTGCTCACCGAGGTGCGCCGGCGCGCCGACGACCTGGCCCTCATCCACGAGGTGGGCCGCAACATGGTGGCCAACCTGGAGATGGATCTGCTGATGCGGATCGGCGTGGAGGGCCTGGCGCTCATCGCCCGCTCCCCGGAGGCCATCCTGCTGATGCTGGACAGCAAGGGCGAGCGGCTGGAGATCCGCGCCGCGGTCCATCACCGGGCGGAGCTGCTCGGCTACAGCCTGCCTGTCTGGCCGCCGGAGAGCTCGCTGTCCGCCAAGGCGCTCCACACCCGCATGCCCGTCGTCGTGACGGACGTCACCCAGGAGCCCCACCTCCACCCGGACGCCCTCCGGCTGATGGGGGTCACCGCCGCGCTGGTGCTGCCCCTGGTGGTGCGCGAGCGCGCCATCGGCGTGGCCTTCATCGTGGAGAACCAGGGGCCTCGCCGCTTCACGCCCCTGGAGGTGGAGCGCGCCAGCGCCATCACCAACCAGCTGGCGCTGGCGCTGGCGCAGGCGCGCCTGATCGAGGATCTCAAGCAGAGCTACGAGGAGCTGGCGCGCACCCAGGAGCAGCTCGTCCAGCGCGAGCGGCTCGCGGCGCTCGGCGAGCTGGCCGCGGTGGTGGCCCACGAGGTGCGCAACCCGCTGGGCGCCATCTTCAACTCGGTGTCCTATATCCGCCGGCTGATCGGCGCGGGCAACCCCGCGCTGCCGGTGGTGGAGGTCGTCGCGGAGGAGGCGGACCGGCTCAACCGCATCGTGGATGACCTGCTTCACTTCGCGCGCCCGCCCTCGCCCTCGCCCACGCCCGTCCCCCTGCGGCGGCTGCTGGAGGAGGCGGTGCGCTCGGCGCTGGTGGACGCCTCGGGGGAGGTGGAGGTGGAGTGGGCCCTGGAGGCCGAGGTGCCCGTGCTGGTGGACGAGCGGATGATCCGCCAGGCCTTTATCAACCTCGCCCTCAACTCCGTGCAGGCCATGTCCCAGGGGGGCACGCTGCGGGTGGGCGTGCGCCGCCCGGCGGGCCCGCGGCACGAGGTGCAGGTGGAGTTCAGCGACACCGGCCCGGGCATCCCCGCCGAGCTGCGCGCGCGCATCTTCGAGCCCTTCTTCACCACCAAGGCCAAGGGCACGGGGCTGGGGCTGGCCATCGTCAAGCGCATCGTCGAGTCCCACGCCGGCCGCGTGGTGCTCGAGTCCGAGCCCGGCCGCGGCACCACCTTCCGCCTCTTCCTGCCGTGCGAGCCCGAGGCCCTCCAGCCCGTGGCCCAGACTGGGACTTGAGCGGCGCCGGGGGCCCGCGTCGACTCACCGCGTTGTCTCGCCGCGTCGTGAGGTGAGCCGTCTCAAAGTTGATGTCTGATTCAGTTCTCAGGAGATCACGTCACGCGAAGTGCTAGCTTTTGCCGCCTCCAAACAAGGGAGGTCCCATGCGGAAGCAGCGTCTTGGAAGTCTCGTTGGCGGACTCCTCGCCGTGACGGTCCTCGGGTGCGAGGCAATGGCTCCGGCCGAAGCGCCCCCGGAGGAGGCGCTGGAGCTGGGAGAGAGCCAGCGCAGCCTCACCCAGGTGAGCAGCTTCGGCACCAACCCGGGCAACCTGAAGATGTGGAAGCACGTGCCGGCCAGCATGCCGGCCAACGCGCCGCTGGTCGTCGTCCTGCATGGGTGCACGCAGACGGCCAGCGCGTACAACGCCACCGGCTGGGAGGCGCTGGCCAACCTGCTCAAGTTCTACGTCGTCTACCCGGAGCAGCAGAGCTCCAACAACCAGAACACCTGCTTCAACTGGTTCGAGCCGGGGGACATCGCCCGGGGCCAGGGCGAGGCGCTCTCCATCAAGCAGATGGTGGACAAGATGAAGGCGGACCACTCCATCGACGCCAGCCGCGTCTTCGTCACCGGCCTGTCCGCGGGCGGCGCCATGACGCACGTGATGGCCGCCGCCTACCCGGACGTCTTCGCCGGCGCCGCCGTGTTCGCGGGCGTGCCGTACAAGTGCGCCACGACGATGACGGACGCCTTCAGCTGCATGAGCCCGGGCAAGGACCTGACGCCCACCCAGTGGAGGGACCTGGTGCGCGGCGCGTTCTCCAGCTACGCGGGCGCCTACCCGCGGATCTCCCTCTGGCACGGCACCTCCGACTACACCGTGAAGAACACCAACCAGACGGAGGGGGTGGAGCAGTGGACGGCCGTCCACGGCATCGACATGACGGAGGACGTCAGCGAGACGGTCGCCGGCTATCCCCACAAGGTCTACAAGAACGCGGCGGGCCAGGCCCTGGTGGAGAGCTACGCCATCACCGGCATGGGGCACGGCACGCCCATTGATCCGGCCTCCAAGTTCCCCGGCTCCAGCGTGGCGTGCGGCACGGCGGGGGCCTACGTGCTGGACACGGACATCTGCTCCACCTGGCACGCGGCGAAGTTCTTCGGGCTCGACAACTCGGACACCGTGGCGCCCACCGTCAGCCTCTCCGCCCCCGCCAACGGCGCCACCGTGAGCGGGACGGTGCAGGTGACCGCCAGCGCCTCGGACAACGTCGGCGTCTCCAAGGTCGAGTTCTTCATCGACAACACCCTGGTGGGCACCGACTCGGCCGCTCCCCATGCCTACGCCTGGAACAGCGCCACCGCGACCAACGGCACCCACGTGCTGGTGGCCAAGGCCCATGACGCCGCCGGCAACACGGCCACCTCCAGCGCCATCACCGTCACCGTCACCGGCGGCATCTCCGACACCACCCCGCCCACCGTGAGCATCACCTTCCCCGCCCATGGCGCCACCGTGGCGGGCGCCGTGGACGTGGCCGCCACCGCGACGGATGACACCGGCGTGACGAAGGTGGAGTTCTTCATCGACGGCGGCCTCGTGGGCCAGGGCGTGCCGGCGCAGCAGGCCGGACCGTACGAGTACAGCTGGAACACCACCTCCTATTCGACGGGGAGCCACACGCTGGTGGCTCGGGCCTACGACGCGGCGGGCAATACGGCCACCTCCGCCTCGGTGACGGTGACGGTGGACCAGGGCTCCGTGCGCTTCACCGAGCGCTTCTCCAACAACGGCCCGGACAACACGGGCTGGAGCCTGACGGAGTGGGCGCTGGACGCCAGCGACCAGACCGGCACCACCGGCAGCAAGTCCATCCTCGGCACCGCCACGCCTTCCTTCAACACCGTCACCAAGACGGCCAGCGTCACCCTGACGCTGACCTCCAACCCGCGCCTCACCTACTGGCGCAAGCTGGACCTCTACGGCGCCAACATCTCCGCCTCGGCGGCCTTCCGCGTCGTCGTCAATGCCGGCACCGACACGGTGGTGGACTCGGCGGTGAAGAGCGGCATGGGCGCCCTGGCCGAGTCTGCCTGGACGCAGCGGGCCAACGTGGATCTGTCCGCGTTCGCCAACAAGACCGTCACGCTGAAGTTCACCGTCACCGCGACGGACACCGGCTCGACCCTCAGCCGCGCCAAGGCGTGGGTGGACGGCATCACCGTCGGCCCGCCGAGCGAGTCCTCCGACACCACGCCTCCCACGGTGAACGTGACGGCGCCCGCCAACGGCGCCACCGTCGGCGGCACGGTGGACGTGACGGCGAGCGCCTCGGACGCGGTGGGCGTGAGCAAGGTGGAGCTCTACGTGGACGGCGCGCTGGCCGACACCGACACCGCGGCGCCGTTCGTCTTCACCTGGAACACCGCGGGCCTGGCCAACGGCAGCCACTCGCTGATGGCCAAGGCCTACGACGCGGCGAACAACATCGGCACGGACAACGACACCTCCGTGACGGTGAGCAACGCCGGCGGCGGGACGACGACCGTCTCCTTCAACAGCATCACGGCGGAGGACGGGTACGTGAAGGCCAACGCGGACGGCAGCGCCCCCGCGGTGGGCACCTACAGCACCCCCGCCGTCGGCAAGGGCGCGGACGCCAAGCTCAACCGCGCCCTCTTCTCCTTCGACACCTCCTCGCTCCCGGACGGCGCCACCCTCGTGCGGGCCTGGCTGAAGGTGACGCACTCCTCGTCCTCGGGTGATCCGTGGGCGGATCCCACCGGCAACACCCTGGCCGTCGATCTGAAGAACGGGACGTTCGGGGCCGCCAGCACCGAGACCACCGACTACGCCGCCGCCGCCACGGCCAGCGGCGTCGCCGAGCTCATCAAGTTCACCAGCGGCGCCCAGAGCTCCACGGACTTCAACGCCGCGGGGCTCTCCTCCCTCAACAAGACGGGCAGGACGCAGGCCCGGCTCCGCTTCACCCAGAACCCCACGGGCACCCGCTACGTCTTCCTCACCGAGGGCAGCGGCGCCGTCCTGACGGTGGAGTACAAGTAGCCTGGAGGCGCCAGGCGGCCTCGCGTCCCGAGCGTGAGGCCGCCTCCGGGCCGCCGCCGCGGCTCCCTGGACAGGCCAGGCCACCGCTCTCGCAAGTGAGCACCCACTTGAGGTAGGAGCCCCCTCATGGGCGCACAATGGAAGCAGAAGGGCCGCACCGAGAACGCGGCCGCCAAGGGACGACTCTTCACCAAGCTGTCGAAGGAGATCACGATCGCCGCCAAGGCCGGCGGTCCGGATCCCGCCAGCAACCCGCGGCTGCGCATGGCCGTCGAGGCGGCGAAGAAGGCGTCGATGACGCGTGACACCCTCGAGCGCGCCATCAAGAAGGGCGCGGGCCTGCTCGACGAGCAGGTCACCTATGAACTCGTCACCTATGAGGGCTTCGCGCCGCACCAGGTGCCGGTCATCGTCGAGTGCCTCACCGAGAACAAGAACCGCACCGCCACCAACATCCGCGTCCTCTTCCGCAAGGGCCAGCTCGCCTCCAGCGGCGCGGTGTCCTGGGACTTCAACCGCCTGGGCGTCATCGAAGCCTCGCCCCCGGCCGCCGGCGCCGACGCCGAGGCCGCCGCGATCGAGGCGGGCGCGCAGGACCTGGAAGCCAGCGAGGAGGGCGCCACCCGCTTCCTCACCGCGCCCACGGACCTTGACGCGGTGAGCCGCGCGCTCACCGCCATGGGCTGGACCGTCAACGCCTCCAACCTCGCCTGGATCGCCAAGAACCCCGCGCAGCTCGAGGGCGCCGCGCGCACTGAAGTCGAAGCCTTCCTGCAGGCGCTCGACGAGGATGACGACGTCCAGAACATCTTCGTCGCCCTCCGCGGCTGAACCTGGATCACCCCTCCCAGGCTCCTGTCCTCTTTTCGGACAGGCCTGGTGCACCGACTATCCACTCTTCCGGCTTTTCTGGGTTCATCTCCAAACGTCTGTTTTCTCTTGGATTTCCCAAGAGAGACGATCTTTGACCACAAAAACCTACATTACAGCCTCGTGGATATGGTGCAACCTTGTCGTAGTCACCCTTTTGACTACCTTGGGACACACAGAACAGAAAGGCCAATTCTTTCGGTCACTTGGAATGAGGCCCGCCGAATCAGCGGGTGGCACGCTGCCTGCTAAAGGGGAGAGCGAGCCCCATGTCCCCCCCCTGGGGAGGAGAACCCCCGTGACGAGCCTTTTCACCTGGAAGCGGTTCCAAGCTGTGACCCTGACCTCCGTCATGATGCTGGCCGCGGCCGGCTGCGGCGGAGAGATGACGCCGGATGAGCAGCCCGTCGTCGAGCCGGCGATGACGGAGGAGACCTGGGATGCGGAGCAGTACGCGACGCTGTACAGCACGGCGCACGGCGCGTACCTGTTCACCACGGAGACCTTCAAGGGCAACGGGCGCACGTGCGCCACGTGCCACACCCTGCGCACGGGCGGCCTGACCCCCAGCCAGGCCCAGGCGACGTTCCAGAAGTACCCGAACTCTCCCCTCTTCCGCGCCATCGACAGCGATGACGGCACGGGCGCCAGCTACAACCAGCTGCTGACCCACGCGACCGTCACGGTGGACATCCCGCTGGCCCCCAACGTCAAGCTCGCCAACAACCCGACGGCCCGCACCATCAAGCTGCGCCGCGGCATCCCCAGCACCCTGGACTCGCCGCGGTTCGACCCGGTGATCATGCTGGACGGCCGCGAGGCGACGCTGCAGAGCCAGGCCAGGGGCGCCATCCTCGGCCACGCGCAGGCCAGGCGGGAGCCCACCACCAAGGAGCTGAACGCCCTCGTGGACTTCGAGCGGGTGCTGTTCTCCTCGCTGAAGATGGCGAACTACGCGATCACCGGGACGCCGCCGCCGCTGCCGGCCGGCAGCACCGAGTCCGAGAAGCGCGGCCGGGCCTGGTTCGAGCCGCAGGGCGCGTGCGGCATGTGCCACAGCGGCGCGCTGCTCAACGAGGTGGCGCCGGGCAACCCGCTGGGCCTGCCCGCGGGCCTCCACTTCATGAACGTGGCCGTCTCCGAGGTCAACCTGATGGGCAACCCCGTGCAGGAGTTCCTCGTCACGCAGCCGGATGGCTCGACGGTGCCCGTGTCGTCGCCTGATCCGGGCCTCATGCTCCTCACCGGCGCGCTGCAGGATCAGGGCTTGTTCAAGATGGTGTCGCTGCGCAACCTCAAGAACACCGCGCCCTACTTCCACGACAACTCCGCCAAGGACCTGAACCAGGTGATGGTGCAGTACGGCATCCTCCTCGAGGGCCTCGGCATCCCGCTCACCGAGCAGGACAAGGCGGACATCGTGGCCTACATGAAGCTGCTCTAGTTCCTCGGGCCCCGGCGCGCCCCCAGCGCGCTGGCTCGAAGCAGCACCCCCGCGACCCGGCGCATGGACTCCATGCGCCGGGTTCGTGCTTTGCGGGGCTCGTCCAGCAGAAGAAGGTGAGGCGCGGAGGGTTCATGGACGTGTAGGGGCCGGTGACGAGAGGCATGCGTGGGTGTGTCAGCCTACCGCCTGGGATGAAGGCTTCCAGGCACACCGTTGCGCGAAGTCAGTTCCTCCTCCGAGAGGCTGGCCATGGGGCGCGGTGCCTGGAAAGCTCCAGCGCGTTCTCGTCCTCGCCACAGAAGGAGCTGGCCGATGAAGTTCAGCCTCAACCCCGCCACGGAGAGCGCGCTGTACCTGACCCGCACCTTCAACGCGCCGAAGGACAAGGTGATGAAGGCGTGGCTGGATGCCGGGGAGCTGCAGAAGTGGTGGGGGCCCATGGCGGCGGTGGACTGGAAGCCGAAGGTCGGCAACACGTTCCGCTTCGACTACCCGCTGGTCGCGGGTGACAAGGCCGCGGTGGTGGGCGAGTTCCGGGACATCTCCGATGACATGCTCGTCCTGTCCTGGGTGGGCGAGGGCGGGAAGAAGGCGCTGGGCGGCACGCTGGTGACGGTGGAGTTCCGCAAGGTCGCCAAGGGCATCGAGCTGGCGCTGACGCACGAGCTGCTGCCCACGGGAGCCGCGCGTGACGCGCAGCGCGCCGAGTGGCTCGGGCGGCTGGAGCGACTTGGCCAGGCGCTGGCCTGAGCCGTGACTACGGAGCCCCCGTGCCCTGGGCCGCACCCTGTCCGCGCTCGGGCAATGCGGTGTCCGGCCCGCCTCGCGCGAACGCGGCGACGCGATCCACCAGCTCCGGCCACGTCCGCTCCAGCAGATCATTGTGATGGGCGCCGGGGATTGTCTCCATCGTGGCGCGCGGGAAGAGGCGGCCCAGCCGCTGCCCCATGTGGACGGGGATGACCTCGTCCTGATCGCCGTGGAAGATGAGCACCGGCACCCGGACACTGGGGGCCTTGGCCGCGTTGTCGAAGGAGTCCCTCACCAGCCAGCGCGTGGGCAGGAAGGGCAGCAGGCGGTCCGCCATCTCCACCACGGAGGTGAAGGGCGCCAGCAGCACCAGCCGCGCCCCATGGCCGCGCCGGGCCATCTCCACCGCCACGCCCCCGCCCAGGCTGCGGCCGCTCAGCACCGTGGCCTCGGGACCGACGCCGGCGGCCCGCAGGTCCGCGAGCGCCACCTCCGCGGCCTGGTAGAGCCCCTGCTCGCTCGGGCTTCCGGGGTTGGTGCCGTAGCCCGGGTACTCCACCGCCAGGAAGCCCAGCCCGCGCTCGCGGAGCGCCGCGCCCAGCTCCCTCAGGTGGGAGATCTGCTCCCCGTTGCCGTGGAAGTGCACCAGCGTGGGCTCGCCCGGCCCGGCCGGCAGGTGCAGCACGTCCACCACGGGCCCGCCGGGTGGCTCCAGCCGCCGGAAGCCGGGCCTGTCAGGCGGCTGCTGCGAGGGGCTGCGCGGCGCCGGGAAGAGCACCGAGCGCTGGAGCCCGCAAGCGGCCACCATCAGCCCCAGGTAGCACAGCGCCAGGATTGAAACGAGGGTCACCAGCACGCGATTGATCCTGATCATCCCGGCCTTGCTCCACTAAGAGGCCAGCAGCCACACCGCGCCAAAGCCCAGCGCGCAGGCGCCCAGGAAGAGCCCCACCGCCAGCCAGAGCCTCCGCCGCGCCGCCTCCTCGTGCTTCACGATGGGGGTGAGGTTCGGCTCCTCCTCCTCCTCGAGGGCGCGCACGAGCGGCGGCTTGCGCGCCTCCACCATCCCCACCTCCGGCTCGTCGGTGGCCACCTCCAGGCCGAAGCTGACGCGGGCCTCGCGCGTCTCGTGGCGCTGCGGCGATACCGGCCGGGACGCGCGGGCCGCGTTCGTGGGCTCCTCCTCCGGCACGTAGTCCTCGGAGGCCTCCAGCCCGCTGTGCTCGAAGGCGAGCGCGGTGGGTGGTGCCAGCCCGGCGGGGATGGCCTGCTCCCGGAGGGTGCGCGACGGATCCTTGCCCAGCAGCTGCGCGAGCACCGCGTCCTCCGCCGCCTTCTCCCCGGCGAACACCTCGCGCATGAGGCGCGCCACGTCCGCGTCTCCCACCCCTGGCGCCACCTTCGCCTTGATCCGCGCCAGCTCCGCCCGCATCGCCGCCGCGTCCGGGAAGCGCTGCCCGGGCTCGATCTCCAGGGCCCGCATCAACAGCGCGTCCACGGCCTGCGGCAGCTCCGGGCGGACGCTGCTGGGCGGCTCCCACTTCGGGTAGGCCGCGCGGCGCCAGCGCTCCAGCGGCTCCCCCTTCTGCGGCAGCGTCTGCCAGGAGAACAGCTCCCACAGCACCACGCCCGCCGAGTACACGTCCGCGCGCCGATCCACGAACTTCTTCCGCGCCTGCTCCGGGGACATGTACGTGAGGTTGCCGATCACGACCCGCGGCGCCGTCTGCTGCTCCTTCAGCGTGGACTGCGAGGCGCCGAAGTCGATGATCTTCACCTCGCCGTCATAGGAGATGCAGACATTGGCGGGGGAGAGATCCCGGTGCACCAGGTGCAGCGGACCGCCCGCCCCGTCCTTCGCGTCGTGCGCGTAGGCCAGGCCCTCGCACAGCCGCAGGCCGATCTGGAGGACGATGCCGAGGGGCATCACCTGGCCGCGCTGGCGCAGGCGCCAGGCCAGGCGGCTCAGCGTCTTGCCCTGCACGTACTCCATGGCCAGGTAGAGCTGCCCCTCCACCTCGCCCATGGCGTAGACGCGGGCGATGTTGGCGTGCTTGAGGTGCACCACCACGCGCGCCTCATCCCGGAAGCGGCCGAGGAACTGCTTGTTCTCCATCAGCCGCGGCAGCACCTTCTTCACCACGCAGGCGCGGCGCGGAGACTCCTCGCGCGCCAGGAACACCTCTCCCATGCCGCCGGCGCCAATGCGCCGCGCCAGCGTGTAGGGGCCGAAGCGGACGGGCCCGCGCAGGGGCTCTGGCTCTTGAGGCTTAGCCAAGCGCGCGGAAGGCCTTTCGGGCCGCGGCGAGGATGTGCGCCACCTCCGGCTCGCCGATGGCCAGCGAGACGAAGGCCGCCTCGAACTGGCTCGGCGGCAGGTAGACGCCCTCGTGCAGCATGGCGTGGAAGAACTTCGAGAAGCGCGCGGTGTCCGCCTTCTTCGCGCTGGCGTAGTCGTACACCGGCGTGTCGCAGAAGAAGACGGTGAGCATGCTGCCCACGCGGTTGAGCGTGATGGGCACCCCGGCCGCCTTCGCCTCGGCCACCAGCCCCTCCTCCAGCGCGCGGCTGATCTGCTCCAGCCGCGCGTAGGTGCCCGGCGCCGCCAGCGCCTTGAGGCACGCCAGGCCCGCGGCCACCGCCACCGGGTTCCCCGACAGCGTGCCGGACTGGTACACCGGGCCCTCGGGGGCGACCTTCGCCATGATGTCGCGCCGGCCGCCATAGGCGCCCAGCGGCATGCCGCCGCCGACCACCTTGGCGAAGGTGCTCAGGTCCGGCTTCAGCCCATACAGCTCCTGCGCCCCGCCGCGCGCCAGCCGGAAGCCCGTCATCACCTCGTCCAGCACCAGCAGCACGCCGTACCGCTGGCACAGCGCCTGGAGCTCCTGGAGGTAGTTCAGCTTGGGGATCAGCACGCCCATGTTGCCGACCACCGGCTCGATGATGGCGCAGGCGATCTCCTTGCCCTTCTCCGCGAAGATGCGCTCCACCGCGCCAATGTCATTGAAGGGCGCGGTGAGGGTGAGCTTCGCCAGCGCCGCCGGCACGCCGGGCGAGTCCGGCAGCCCGAGCGTCTCCACGCCGCTGCCCGCCTTCACCAGGAACGGATCTCCCGCGCCGTGGAAGCAGCCCTCGAACTTGAGGATGTAGTCGCGGCCGGTGAAGCCGCGCGCCACGCGGATGGCCGCCACGGTGGCCTCGGTGCCGCTGGAGACCAGGCGCACCTTCTCCACGGAGGGCACGGTGGCGCAGATGAGCTCGGCCAGCTCCACCTCGCCCGGGTGCGGGGCGCCGTAGGAGGTGCCTCGCCGGGCCGCGTCAATGATGGCCTCGACGATGGGAGGATAGGCGTGGCCGAGGATGAGCGGACCCCAGCTCCCCACGAGATCCACGTAGCGGTTGCCGTCCACGTCCGTCATCCACGCGCCCGCCGCCTCACGGAAGAAGACGGGATCGCCGCCCACGCCTCGGAAGGCGCGCACCGGCGAGTTCACCCCGCCCGGGATGCGCTCCTGAGCGCGGGTGAAGAGGGCCTTGCTCTGGGTGTGGTTCATGTCGCGCTCCATACCACGTAGGCGCGGGAAGGTCCGAGAATGCGGGTTGACGAATGAGGCACCCCTCTGTGGTAGCCTGGGCGCCCGAACCAGACACGAGCGCTCGCTCCCCCCTACGTAGAGGATGATCCATGGCGAACCCGAAGAACGCGAGTACTGGCCTCAATCCAGAGCCGCCCGAGCTGGGGGCGGAGCGTGAGCGGCTGCTGGCCGAGCTGGAGAAGGGCGCGAAGACGTACACGGGGACCACACAGGCGGTGCTGCGCAAGCTGCACGAGGTGGTGACGCAGACCCGGCCCGAGGTCCCCACGAACTTCCAGCTCTACGTGGACGCCCGGCTGGCCATCGAGCGGTTCGCCAAGGACCCCGTCCTGCCGCCGCCCCCCGTCATCATGCAGACCGTCGAGTTCATGCAGAAGCGCGCGGTGATGATGGGGTGGACCGGGAAGATGAATCTCCCCAAGGGCGCGCCGCCGCCGCCGCCGGGCCTGGTGGGCTCCGCTGGCCCCACGCCGGCCGTGGCCGCGCCCGCCAACGCGGCCCCTCGCGCGGCGGCCCAGGCTCCCAAGGATGGCTTCGAGGGAGCGGCCAGGCCCCAGGTGGCCCTCAACCCCGCCGGCGGAGCGCCCGTGGCCGCGAAGCCGGATCAGCCCGAGCGGATCATGAACCCCGGCGCTGGCAACCTGAAGGGCTAGTCCGGTCCTTGGAGCTCGCCCTGCCCCGCGGCCAACCCGGACGGTTGCCTGCGCTCCGGGGGAGTGGGAAGGTGTGCCCCTCCTCATGGATGACGCCACGCTTGCCTCGCTCCAGGCCGCGCTCGCCGCGAGCCCCGACAACGGGCCCCTGCGCGCGCTCGTGCTCAAGGCCCTCCTCGAACGCAATGAGCTGACGCAGGCCCGCGCCGTGCTCGGCGACCGGGCCCCGGACGCCTTCCCGGAGCCGGATCGCCTCACCGGCGCCCGCGTCCTGCTCCAGTCGGGCGAGCCCGAGCGCGCGCTGCTCTTCTGCGCCGCCCCGGCCGCCGAGGCCTCCCTGCTGTCGGCCCGCGCCCTGTCGGCCCTGGGGCGCAAGGACGAGGCCCGCGCCGCCTACCAGCGCGCCGTGAGCGCCAACCCCACGCTCGAGGACGCGGAGCTGCTCGCCCAGCTCACCGCCACCGTGCGCGAGGTGGTGCCCGAGCGCGGCCCGCGCCTGCGCGTCATCGCCAACGACGACACCGCCGACGACGAGGTGGAGCGCGTGCTGGCCCCGCCCCAGCCGCCCCTCACCTTCGCGGACGTGGGCGGCCTGGAGGAGATCCAGCAGCAGATCCGCAAGCGCATCATCCTGCCCTTCCAGAAGCCCAGCCTCTTCGAGCGCTTCCGGAAGAAGGCCGGCGGCGGCATCCTGCTGTACGGCCCGCCCGGCTGCGGCAAGACGCTGCTGGCGCGCGCCACCGCCGGTGAGTGCGGCGCCGCCTTCTACAACGTGGCCATCTCCGACATCCTCGACATGTACATCGGCGAGTCGGAGCGAAAGCTGCACGCGCTCTTCGAGAAGGCCCGGCAGAAGACGCCCGCGGTGCTCTTCTTCGACGAGCTGGAGGCGCTGGCCTCCAAGCGCCAGTACTCGCGCGAGGGCACCAGCGCCAAGCTCGTCAGCCAGTTCCTCACGGAGATGGATGGCTTCGCGCAGGCCAACTCCGGGGTGCTCATCCTGGGCGCCACCAACGTGCCCTGGGCGATCGATCCCGCCTTCCGGCGGCCGGGCCGGTTCGACCGGGTGCTCTTCGTCCCGCCGCCGGACGCGCCGGCGCGAGAGGAGATCCTCGGGCTGCTGCTCAAGGATCGGCCTCGGGAGCAGGAGATGGACCTGGGCTTCCTCGTCAAGCACACGCAGGGCTTCTCTGGCGCGGACCTGGGCAACGTGGTGGACACCGCCAGCGACGCCGCCATCGAGCGCTCGCTGGCCCAGGGGGCAGAGTCCCCCATCACCGCCGCGGACCTGAAGCAGGCGCTGCAGGAGGTGAAGCCCACGGCGCTGGAGTGGCTCACCACCGCGCGCAACTACGCGCGCTATGCCAACGAGGCCGGGCAATACGACGAGGTGCTCGAGTTCCTCCAGAAGCACGGAAAGGCCTGAGCCATGGCGCGTGAGGCCTCCTACCGCATCCTGGACGAGCCGGGGCCCTCGGCGCTGGCGCACCTGATCGTCCACCCCATGTGGCCATTGCTGTCCATCATGTTCGCGGGGGCCTGGCTGGCGGTGCCCTGGTTCGTCCTCAACAGCTTCGCCCTGGGCAGCCACACCCGGTTCAAGGAGCTGGGGGTGGCGGCGGGGGGCGTGCTGGGGGTGCTGGCCCTGGCGTTCGGGCTGGGGCTGATCCACACGCTGCTGAAGCTGCCGGAGGGGGCGATCCCCTACCTGCGCGTGCTCGTCATCCTCTGGAAGCTGTCGGTGGCCTACTGGCTGTTCGATCTGCAGAAGCACACCTTCTCGCTCCACGAGTACTTCGGCGGCGCGGTGCGCAACGGCATGCTGGTGGTGGGGGTGGGCTACCTGCTGCGGGGCTCGGTCCTGAAGGTGCCGTTCGGTGGCGCGGGGCTGTGGCAGCTGGTGGTGGGCTGAGGATGAACCTGGAAGGCAACCTCTCCAGCTCCGCGTGGATGCACATGGCTCAGCTCCAGCTCGCCCATGGGGACCTCCATGGCGCGATGGACATGCTGCGGCGCGCGCTGACCGAGGATCCGGACCTCGCGGAGGCCCACGCCCTGCTGGCGCTGGTGCTGCTGCGGCAGAAGCGGCTCCACGCCGCCGATCACGAGACCCGGCTCGCGCTCACCCTGGAGGCGGAGCTGCCGCTGGCCCACGCCGCCGCCGCGTCGGTGGCCCTGGCGCGCCGCCAGTTCCCCCGCGCCGAGCAGCACATCACCCGCCTGCTGGAGCTGGAGCCCGATGACGCGACCAACCTCCGCCTCCAGGCGCGCTTCTTCGACCTGACCGGCAAACAGGAGCAGCGGCGTGAGTCGCTGCGGCGGGCGCTGGCGCTGGCGCCGGATGATCCCAATACGCTGGCGGCGCTGGGCGCGGAGGCGCTCGAGCGGGGAGACCTTCCGGAGGCGGAGCGGCGCGCGCGGGAGACGCTCGCCGCAGACGCGCAGTTCCTCGACGGGCTGGTGCTGATGGGCCAGGTGCACCTGCGGCGCGGCCAGCTGGAGGAGGCGAGAGATCACGCCCTCTGGGCGCTGCGCCAGAACGCGACGGACGAGGGCGCGCTGCGGCTGCTGGTGGACCTCCAGGCGCGGCGCAGCTGGGTGCTGGGCCTGTGGTGGCGCTGGAGCACGTGGATGGGCACCCTGAGCGACGCGCGGGGCATGCTGGTGCTGCTGGGGGCCTTCGCGGCTCAGCGCGTGGCCATGCTGGCCGCCGCTGACCTGGAGCTACCCACGGTGGCGACCCTGATCAGCATCGTGTGGCTGGGGCTCGTCGCGTACTCGTGGGTGGCCCCATCCTTCTTCCAGCGCATGCTGCGCCGCGAGCTGGAGGGCGTGAAGCTCAACGCACACTTCTGATCTTTCTGGCGCGCCACATGAGCGGTTGTAGAACCTGAGCATGGCGCTGCACGAGGGCCGCCACGCTGCCGCCGAGCGCAGGCGCCTGCTGGAGGGCTACTTCACCCTCTCAAGCGGGAAACCACGGTGGAGCGGCTGAACCTGCCAACCGTGCTCGGGCCAGCACCTCAGACTCCCAGCGGGCAGCGGCCGACCGTAGCCTGCCGGAACCCACCAGCGGACCGCTACGGGCGGTTCCTCATCGAGACCGTCAAGCCCTGGGCGGCTCGGGTGCACCTCCCCCTGCGCTACCTCTTCGCCTGCCAGACCTCCTCGTGCGCTCAGCCACCTCCAGATCTCCGAGAAGGGCGCTGACGGCGCGGCATAGGATGAAGCCTCTGCTGCTTCATGCGTGGGAACAGGATGAGCGCGACGAAGAAGGCTGCGACGAAGAAGATGAAGGCGGGGGCGCCTCGGAAGACGGCGCCCAGGAAGGCTCCCACGGAGGAGCCGCCGATCCTCTCCTTCGCGCAGCCGCGGGCCTGGGCCAACTGGCTCGCCTCCCACCACCCCTCGTCACGCGGCGTGTGGCTGAAGTTCGCCAAGAAAGGCTCGGGGATCGCGTCGATCAGCTACCCGGAGGCGCTCGAGCAGGCGCTCGCGTGGGGATGGATCGACGGCCAGAAGAAGAGCCTCGATGACACATCCTGGCTCCAGAAGTTCACGCCCCGGGGCCCCCGGAGCATCTGGTCCTGGATCAATCGCGAGAAGGCGCTGGCGCTCATCGCCGCGGGCAAGATGAAGCCCGCGGGGCTCGCGGAGGTCGAGCGCGCGAAGCAGGATGGGCGCTGGGAGGTCGCCTACGCGCCACAGAGCCGCGCGGCCGTGCCCGACGATCTGTCCGCCGCGCTCGCCGCGAACGCCCGCGCCGCCGGGTTCTTCGCGACGCTCGACTCGAAGAACCGCTACGCCGTGCTGTTCCGGATCCACCAGGCGAAGAAGGCCGAGACCCGCGCCAGGAGGATCGCCCAGTTCGTCGAGATGCTCGCCCGGAACGAAAAGCTGTACCCCTGATGACCGTGCCCCCAGGGCAGCCGAGGATCCGCCCCCATGATTCGCACCACTCAGCGCCGGACGCTCACCCTCGAAGCCCCAGAGGCCCCCGGGCGCCCTGCCCACGTCTCCGCGGCGAGCGGGCTCGTGGCCGTGGGCTCCTGGCTCTACATCGTCGCGGACGACACGCTCCACCTCGCCATCTTCCCTCGCGAGGGGAGCGCCCCCGGGCGGCTGGTGCGCCTCTTCCCGGGCGAGCTGCCCCTGGAGCCCCACGCGCGCAAGGCGGCCAAGCCGGACCTGGAGGCGCTCTGCCTGCTGGAGCCCTTCGCGGGCTGTGCTCACGGCGCGTTGCTGGCGGTGCCCTCGGGCTCCACCGCGGCGCGGCAGCGGGGAGCGGTGTGGCCGCTGGCCGCGGACGGCTCGCTCTCGGGTGAGGCGCGCGCGGTGGACTTCACCGAGCTGTATGCCCAGCTCACGCGCGAGCTGGGCCCGCTCAACGTGGAGGGCGCGGCGGTGGCGGGCGGGCGGCTGCGGCTGCTCCAGCGCGGCAATGGCGACGACGGCACGGACGCGCTGGTGGACCTGGACCGAGAGCGCGTCCTCCGCGCGCTCGAAGCAGGCCGAGGCCTGGGCCCCGAGGTGGTGCGGACGGTGCGGCGCTGGGAGCTGGGCCGCGCGGGAGGCGTGCGCCTGTCCTTCACGGATGCCTCGCCCCTGCCGGACGGGCGCATCATCTTCACCGCGGCCGCCGAGGACACGCGGGACGCCTACGCGGACGGCCCCGTGGCGGGCTCGGCGGTGGGCGTGCTGGCACCGGACGGCTCGCCGCTGTTCCTGGACGGAATCGACGCCAAGGTGAAGCTGGAGGGGGTGAGCGCGCGAGCCGAGGGCGGGCGCGTGCACCTGCTCCTGGTGGCGGACGCGGATGATCCGGCCGTGCCCGCCCCGCTGCTGGAGGCCGTGCTGGAGGGAGTGCCGGGCTGAGCGGGAGGAGCCCCGTCAGTCGCCGTGGTCGCGCGCGGCTTCCTCGGGGGTGCCGCCCACGGCCTCCACCGAGTTGCGCGGGGGCCGGACCGGCGGCCGAGGGACACGGTCGAAGGCGACGGCGCGCTGGCCGATGGCTTCGGGCGTGGTGTTGGCGATGCGCTTGCGCGCGCGGGAGATGTAGTCCTGCACCAGCGTGGGATCCGGGTGGGTCTTGAGGGCCTCCACCCACATCTCGATGGCCTTCTCGTTCTCACCGGCGTCGGCGCGCAGCTTCCCCATCTCCACCAGCGCGTGAGCCGCCAGCTCCGAGTCCGGGAACCGCGTACGCACGTCCGCGTAGGCGCGCGAGGCCTCCTGGCGCCGGCCCTCCATCATGTGGATCGCCTGGGCCTGGAGGAAGAGGGCGTCATCCGCATAGGTGCTGGTGGGGAAGCGCTCGCCCAGCTTGCGCGCCTCCAGCTCGCACTGCGCGTAGTCCCCCAGCTCGAAGTAGAGCTTGGCCACCTGGTAGTGCAATTCGGCCCCCTGGGGCGGGTTGCGCTGGAGGGCGGCGGTGAGCTGATCGATGGCGCCGCGCAAGTCCCGGTAGTGCATGCGGAACAGGTCGGCGAGGATGATGCGGGCCTCGAGCGCCTCGGGAGACTCGGGACACTGCTGGATGAGCTCCTTGTAGACGCTGACGGCCTCCTTCACCTTGCGCTGCTCCAGCCAGTACACGTCCGCGGCGCCCTTGAGGGCGCGCGCGCGCAGCACCAGGGCCTGGGGCGAGTCATCCCGCCGCAGCATGTCGTAGGCCTTGCGGTACTCGACGAGCGCCTCGTCCGGGCTCTTCTCGAAGATGGCGTCCCGCGCCCGCTGGAGGTGGTCCGCGGGCGTCTCACGACAGCCGGCCAGGGCCCCCAGCAGGGCGCACGCGAGGGCCCACCGCCTCAATTGCACGCCTCCGGGATGACCTTGGTGCAGAGCGTCTCCTGGCACTTGACGCACTCCTGCTGCGGGGAGACGTCGGTGACGCAGACGGAGACGCGGGAGGAGCGGGGACAGTCTTCGGCGGTGGTGCAGCGGTAGGGACCGGCGTCCGCGACGAGGGTCTCCTGCCGCGAGCCGCACACCTCGATGTCGTTGCATCCCAGGAGCCCGACCGCCGCGGTGGCGGCGAGCACCCCGCGCCACAGGAGTCTCACGGCTCCCTTCTAGCCGGATTCGAGCACGGCGTCACGGAACGGTGCGGCCGCCAGCCCGCTCCCCGTGCGGGGACCGGGAGCCCCGGTGACGCGCCGCGCCCACGAGCGCCGGCACGCCCTGGTGCCTGCCCGAGGCACATCACACCGCCGCTCAATTGTGGCCGCGCTGGGACGCCTTGCCAGAGGTGAGCACCGTGGCATCCACCGTCGCCACGCGACGCCGCTTCTTGAGCTTGCGCGCCTTCTCGTCCTGCTTCTCCTGATGCCGGAGGATGGCCATCACGTTCGCGTCCGTGTGCTGGCAGTGGACGGCCGACACCTCTCGGTGCCGCCGCCCCAGCTCCTGCCACAGGTGCACCTGCGCCTGGTTGCCCAGGAGTCGCTCCTCGACGGTGTCCAGCGCCGCGTCCATCTGCCTTCCCTCGGCCTCCAGCGCGGCCAGCCGGGCCTCGGCGTCCGGCGGCGGCTCGGCACACCCCGCCGACAGCGTCAGCGCCATCACCGCCATTCCCAGCCCCATCCCCTTCCCGACCATCACCTCCCCCTTCTCTCGCGCTGTGAGAGCGGCCTGCGCGCGCAAGCCAAAGTAGGGCTCCCTCCCAGGCCCGCCAACCCGGCCACCCACCGAGCGGGGTCGGGTTTCCAACACCCAACGCTTCAAGGGGGGCCCGGTGTCGCCGGGAGACGTCAGCCCTGCTGCCGGTGCCGAAGAATGAACTCACACACCTCGCGCGCGGCGCCGAACCCCGCCGGCTTCTGCGCCACGTAGTGCACCGCCGCCCGCACCTCGTCCGGGGCCTCGGGGGGCGCCGCGGAGAACCCCACCGCCTTCAGCAGCGGCAGGTCCACCACCTCGTCCCCCATGTAGCCACAGCGGTCCGCGGACACCTTCAACAGCTCCAGCAGCCGCTCGAAGTGCGCCACCTTGTCCTGGCTGCCGAAGTGCACGTGGCGCAGCCCCAGCGACTGCATGCGCATCTGCGCCGAGAGGCTGTCGCCCCCGGAGATCGCCGCCACCTCGATGCCCGCCTCCTGCAGCCGCTTGATGCCCATGCCGTCGCGCACGCTGTACATCTGCGTCCAGCCGGAGTTGGGCACCCAGAAGATGCGCCCGTCGGTGAGCGTCCCGTCGATGTCGAAGATCATCACGGACAGGTGGCGCACCCGCGTCTTGAGCGACTCGAGATCCTGGTTCATCCGAGGCGCCTACTTGGGCACGGCCTTGAGCGTGGCCTTGCCGTCCTTGATGACGACCTTGAACTCCACCGACTTGGCGTTGTGCTGCTTGAGCAGCTCCGGAACCTGCTTGCGCAGGTTGGCCGCCACCGACTCGAAGTTCATCTTCGAGGTGTCCTCCTGGTTGCGGCGCTTGGCGGTGACGTAGGCGTCGTACACGGCCTTGAGCTTGTCGTCGCTGAGCCCGGTGCTGGCCGGGCTCGCGGCGGGCCTGGGCGGCGAAGAGGGCGTGGCCGGCTTCGCGGCGGGCGCGCCTGGCTTGGAGCCGACCGAGGACGTCGCCCCCGGGCGCGAGGCCGTGGAGGCCGGAGGCCGTGAGGCGCTCCCCGCCGCGGGCTTGCCCAGCGGCTCATCCGTGAGGCTCTCGAGCGCCGCGGCGATGCCGGACGTTCCCTGCGAGGGCGCGCCGAAGGAGGGCACGCCTCGCGCGGGAGGACTCGAGAGGCCAGAGGTGCCCCGCGCCGGCGTCCCGCCCGGAGGCACCACCCCGGTACCCCTCGCGGGCGTTCCACCCGGAGGAATCGTGGCGGTGCCTTTCGCGGGCGTTCCACCCGGAGGAATCGTGGCGGTGCCCTTCGCGGGCGTCGCACCGGGAGGAATCGTGGCGGTGCCCCTCGCGGGCGTCGCACCGGGAGGAATCGTCGCCGTGCCCTTCCCGGGCGTCGCCCCCGGAGGAGTCGTCCCTGGAGCCTTCGCCTGCGCGCCGCTCGGCGGAGGCACGGAGGTGCCGCGCGCGGGTGTCCCCGCGGGCACGGGCGCCACCGAGGGCGTGCCCCGGAACGGCGTGCCCGTCGAGGCCGCGGCCACGGGCGACACGGTCGGCACCGAGGGCGCCACGCCGGGCACCGCCGCCACCGCGGGCACGGGCCGGAACGGCACGGCGGCCGGCGCGGGCTCCACCGGCTGCGGGATGAACCGAGGCTTCGAGGCCGCGCCGGCCACCGGCTGCGGCTCGTTGGGGATGATGTCGGAGATCTCCTCGAGATCGTCCTCGGACAGCTCCTCCGTCAGCTCGAACGCCCCCTGGCGGCGCTCGCCCTGAGCGTTGGCCTTCTGCGCGCGGCGCTTGGCCTTGAAGAGATCGCGCTTGTACGTGCCCGCTTCGATCTCCTGGAGCGTGCGCTGCCACAGCCGCTCGTAGGTGAGGAACTTGTTGTGCAGAGAGGAGATGCGGAACTTCACCGCGGTGTTGCGCACCAGGCCCGTCTTCAGCCTGTTCAGCCGCTTCTTGAGGTCCTCATGGGTGCGCGTGGGCGGCAGGCGCTCGTTGCCCAGGAAGTACTGCTCGTAGGTGGCCCTCAGCGCAGCCAGCTCCTCCTCGAGCGCCTCGCACTCCTGGACGGCCAGCTCGTTGTTGGACTTCTTCGGCCCCGAGTCGTCCATGGCCAGCGCCTTGACGTTGGCTGAGGACTTGCCCGATGAGGACCTGGCGGCAGATGTAGGTTTTCCGAACTCCGGCGGCATGCAACCTCAGAGTGTCCCCAAGACGCGCCCGAGGATCAACCTCATGCGGGACTCGGCGTGGGGCCCAGGCCTGCCACCTCTCCTGACCGTCGGCTGCGGCGGTAGAGCAGGGTGGCGCCAAAAGTAAACATACACAGCGAGATGAACTGGCTGATGGAGATGTTGTACCAGGCCTCCAACGGCACCCACTGTGCGAGAGCAGGCGCGCTGTCGGCAAGCAGCCCATGCAGCGTGCCGCGCTCGGTATCCCCGCGGAACAGCTCCACCGTGCTGCGCAGCACCGCGTAGGCCATGAGCCACAGGGAGAAGATCTGCCCGTGGAAGCGCCGGTAGCGGCGCAGGAAGAGCAGGCCGGCGAAGATGGCGACCTGGCCCACGGACTCGAAGAGCTGGGTGGGGTGCACCGGCAGGGTGGTGCCGTGCTCCAGCACCCAGTCGGAGATGCGCACCGCGCCGTTGGCCGCGTGGGGGAGCACCTCGCCCGTGGCCTCGATGACGTAGCGCGGATCCGCGGCCTGGGAGGAGAAGGCGGTGCTGCCCGTGCCGGTCAGCTGCCCGAAGAGATCCTTCGCCAGCCCGGCTCCAGGGAAGCGCACGGCCAGGTGCGAGTGGCTCCCGGCGGCCCCCCCCCAGCAGCAGCCCGCGGAGAAGCAGCCCAGCCGCCCCAGCGCCTGGCCCAGGGACACGGTGGGGATGGCCAGGTCCGCCAGCCGCAGGAACTCCATGCCGTGGACGCGCGAGAAGGCATACGCGGCGACGGCCGCGCCGATGAGGCCGCCGTAGAAGACCAGGCCGCCGCCCAGGGAGAAGATGCCCGTCCAATCCCTGGCGTACTCCTTCCAGTTGACGATCATGAAGAGGACGCGGCTGCCCACCAGCCCGCCGATCAGCACCCAGAAGCCGAGATCCAACACCTGCTCGCGGCGGCGCGGGCCCTCGGTGTCCACGAAGCCCTTGCCGTCCACCCACTCCCGCTTGCGCCACTCATCCCGGGCGAGCCGCGCCGCCACGCTCGCCGCGCAGAAGAAGCCGGTGGCCAGCAGCACGCCGTAGGTGTGGATGGGGATACCCTCGCCCTTGCCTCCCGGGAAGGCGCTGGCGGGCAGCGCGTACTTGAGGCCGAACCCGGCCAGCGCCGCGCCCACGCCGCCGAAGAGGAGCGCGCGCTGCAGCCGGTCCGCCTGCCTCACCGGGGCCCGCGTGCCCTGCGCCGGCTGCGCCCCCTGCGCGCCACGCCAGCCGTTGAGGGCGATGTAGCCCACCACCCCCGCCGCCACCGCGTACAGGAGGAGCTGCGACCAGAGGGACTCGAAGGTGAGGTGGACGAGGATGGGGAGCATGGGGCTCTGCCGGAGAGAGATTGCGGCGCCCAGCCTACCTGCTGGCGAGGCCGGAGCGTGCCGGGAACTTGGCGGCGCTCACCGGCCGCTCCCCGAGGAGGCGGGCGGGCCTCAGGGCTGCGCGGGCGCGGCCGGCTTCTCCTTGCGCACGAAGGCGTCGAGGATGAGCATGCCCACACCCACGCAGATGGCCATGTCCGCCACGTTGAAGGAGGGCCAGTAGGCCTGGTCCTTCCAGTGGGCCTGGATGAAGTCCACCACGAAGGCGCGGCTGAGGCGGTCGATGTAGTTGCCCAGCGCGCCGCCGAGCACCAGGGACAGGCCCCACAGCGCCCACCGCTCCGCCGGATCCTTCCCGGACAGCTTGGTGAAGTAGAAGCCGATGAGGAAGACCGCGCCG
The DNA here is from genome assembly GCA_016926755.1 of Myxococcaceae bacterium. GTDB lineage: Bacteria > Myxococcota > Myxococcia > Myxococcales > Myxococcaceae > Hyalangium. The sequence continues at coordinate 28,818 of JAFGNZ010000142.1, forward strand.
ATGCTGACGACGTGGAAGAGGGGCCCGCGCACGTTGGGGGGGAGGCTGCGGAACATGCCCCAGGCGGCGCCGGGGTTCTCCTCGTAGCGCAGGCGCAGGAAGGGCGGGAGCACCTCCACCGAGCGCTTGGAGCGGAAGTGGCGGCCATCGAAGCCCTGGGGCGGGGGCTCGCCGTACATCGCCCCCAGGCGCTCTCCGGTGGAGCTCAGGCCGTCGAAGCGCGTGGTGAGCTCGGCCACCATCGCGTACTTGGACCACTGATCGAGCGCGATGACGCCCAGCGTAATGACGAGGAGGATGACGTATTTGCGCGGCACGGGGGGCGGCTTACATCACCTGCCCCCCAGCCGTCACGGATTGGGGCTCTGCGCGAGCGGCGGGGCGGCGGGCTCGGCGCGGCGCAGGCGCAGCGAGTCCAGCAGCATCAGCGCCACTCCCACGCAGATGGCGGCGTCCGCCACGTTGAAGGTAGGCCAGCGCATGCCGGGCTGGTTGCGCCAGTGCCAGTCAATGAAGTCGATGACATAGCCACGCACCAGCCGATCCATGAAGTTGCCCAGCGCGCCGCCGGCCACGAGCGCCAGGGCCACGCGCACCAGGCGCTGCCCGGGCTCCAGCCGCAGGTACATGGCGAGGATGAAGGCCAGGGCCGCCAGGCTCACCAGGTGGAAGAAGCCGCGGCGCACCCCCTCCGGCAGGTTGCCGAACATTCCCCAGGCGGCGCCCGGGTTCTCCACGTAGCGGAAGTGCCAGTAGTCCTCGATGAAGCGGTGGGGCCGGGTGGCGCGGTACCGCCCGCCCTCGACCGGCGGCGAGTTGTCCAGGTTCTGCTCGGAGAAGTAGGCCCCCACCCGGGCCAGCCCCGTGTGTCCGTCCAGGGCGTCCGTCAGGTTCGCCACGGCCAGGTACTTGGTTGCCTGGTCGGCGGCCAGGGTGGTGAGGGCCACGAGGACGAGGAGGCGCAGGGGGGTCTTCATCTCGTCACAGTCCTAACCTGCCTCCCCGAGCCCTGACAACCCGAGGTGAATATCGGACCGATGCCCGCCCGCCTTCATTTCCAGCCAGAGAGCATTTCGGGCATGGTTGGGGCATGTCGCCTGTTACTCCCCCCGTGAAGCCCACCTCGACCGACACCGCGCCCGCTCAGCCCCTGGCGAAGCCCTCGTTGATCGCCCGCTTCAAGGCGCTGGTTCTCGAGTACGGCCCGCTGGTGATCGTCATCAACTATCTGCTCTTTTTCCTCACGCTTGGAGGCTTCTTCATGGCCTTCAAGCTGGGCTTCAAGCCGGAGAGCGCGGGGGCCACGACGGGCACCTGGGCGGCAGCCTATGCGGCCTCCCAGGCGGTGAAGCCCATCCGCTTCGCCATCGTCCTGGCGGTCACCCCCTGGGTGGGGCGCATCCCCTTCATTGCGCGCCTGCTCAAGCGTCTCTAGGCGGAGCAGGGCTGAACCGCTGCGCGGAGACGGGGAGTTGATCAGAAGCCCGTCCCGTCCGCCCGCACGCCCGGCGAGGACGTGCTGCCCGACAGGCTGGTGTGCAGGACGAAGGGCGCGCCGGGAGTGCCATCCGGGCTCCGATTGGCCGACACGCCGTCCGTCCCGGTGACAGCCGAGCTGAAGACGGCGGAGTCCACTGTCACCCCGCCGCTCTTCACCGTCACGGTGTCGTGCCGCCGTCACTCCCTCCGGACGGGGTGTCCCCGGGGATGATGAAGTCCTTGATGACGGCCATGTGCTGCATGTTGGTGGCGGCGCTGTCCGAGCTCACCGCCGGAGCGATCTCCTCGATGGGCGAGTACACGCGCGTATCCACCACCAGGCCCGCGGAGAAGCTGCTGCCCCCGATCACCGTGGAGGTCCGGTGCTGGTACAGATCGCCGTCCACGAGCACGTGATCGTACGGCTTGCCGCGGCCCGCATTGGTGTTGGTGTTGCCGTTGCGATCGGCCGGGTGCGGCCCCACCGTCGTCACCAGCTGGGAGAACGTGGAGAAGAGGGGCTCGTCGCGGTTGTCGGAGTTGAAGTCACCGCCGATGGCCAGGTAGTCGCTCTCGGGAAAGTTGGCGGTGATGCGGCTGACGAGGCTGGTGGCCTCACTGTTGCGCTCGGTGCTGTTGCTGGTGAGCAGGTGCACACTCACCGCCCAGAGATCCCTGGGGCCCGGCACGTCGATGCGCGCCCACGCGAAGTCGCGGTTGCTCACCTCCGGGTCTGCCCACTCGCCCGCGTCGAGGATGGGCCAGCGGCTGATGACGCCATTGGGGATCTGCGCGCCTGTCTCGCGGTAGTAGAAGAAGCTCGGGCCGAAGGCGGTGTCGACGAACTGCCGGACGGCCGTCGCGGAGTTGTCGCCGTAGTTGAACTCCTGGATCATCACCACGTCCGGGCGCGTGCCCTGGAAGATGCGGATGCCCTCTCCAGGGTCATAGCTCTGTCCGTTGCCGCTGGTGATGTTGGCCGCCATGAGGCGGATGGGCGTGGGAAACGAAGCGCCGGCATCCCAGCTCGGGCCCGTGCCCCCATCCACCCGGGAGCCTCCATCCGGAGGCGGCGACACCTGCTCAACGGGCTCACGCCCGCAGGCCTGCATGATCAGCACGAGCGCCAGCCCCACCCCCAGGAGGCCAGAGAGACTCTTCTTCATGGAACCCTGAATACCTTGCTGCCGGAGGAGCAGGCGTCGGTCAGCGCCGGCACGTGAACGACCGGCCGATTATACGAGGAGGGTAGACAGCCTCCCAGGGGAGGAGCGTAGCGTGGGTGGAGCGAGAGTTCAGGAGGGCACGGGAGTCCGGCGGCCATGAAGGCGAAGCAGGTGCGGGTGCGCCTCTATGGTGCGCTGAATGACTTCCTCCCGCCGGAGCGGCGCGGCGCCGAGTTCATCCACACCTTCGCCGGGACGCCCTCGGTGAAGGACCTGCTCGAGTCGCTCGGCCCGCCGCACCCCGAGGTGGATGTCATCCTCGTGGACGGAGAAGCGGTGGACTTCTCGCACCGCGTGGAGGATGGCGCGCGCGTGGCAGCCTACCCCGCCTTCCACTCGCTCGACGTGGCGCCGCTCACCCGCGTGGGGCTCCCGCTCCCGCCGGAGCTGCGCTTCGCGCTCGACGTGGGGCTGGGGCGGCTGTCCGGCTTCCTGCGGATGCTCGGCTTCGACACGCTGTGGCGCAACGACTTCGCGGACGACGAGCTCGCCCGCCTGTCTCGAGACGAGGAGCGAATCGTCCTCACGAGGGACATCGGCCTGCTCAAGCGCGCCGAGGTCCGCCAGGGCTACTACCCGCGCAACACGGATCCCGCGCACCAGCTCGTGGAGGTGGTGCGCCGCTACCAGCTCACCGCGCGGATGCGCCCCTTCACCCGCTGCCTGGCGTGCAACGCCGCGCTCTCCGTGGCCGGGAAGCACGAGGTGCTCGACCGCATCCCCGAGGGCGTGGCCGCCACGCACTCCCGCTTCCAGCAGTGCCCCGAGTGCCGACGCGTCTACTGGCCCGGCACGCATCACCAGCGCATGCAGGCGCTCGTGGACAAGCTCCGAACGCTGGAGCACGAGGCCTGAGGCGCCTCCCCTCCCCCGCCGCGGCGGATCAGCTCAGGGCCTCGCGGCACTTGGGGCACACCTCGCGCCCCTGCGCCACCTCCTCCGAGTAGACCCAGCAGCGCGGGCACTTCGCGCCCCTGGCCGGCAGCACCTCCGCCGTCACCGCCGAGCCCTCGCCGAGCGCCTGCGCCACGGACAGCGGCTGCGCCCTCGGCCCTGGCTGCTCCGTCAGCTCCACCTGGCTCACGATGAACAGCGCGGGCAGCTCCCCCTGGTGCGCCTGGAGGAAGTCCCGCGCCTCGCCGCTCGCCGTCAGCACCACCCGCGCCTCCAGCGACGAGCCGATGAGCTTCTCCCGCCGCGCCACCTCCAGCACGCCCTGCACCGCGCTCCGCACCGCGAAGAGCTTCGCGTAGCGCTCCGCCAGCGCCGGCTCCATCGCCCCGTGCGGCTGGGGGAGGCCCGCCAGGAAGACGCTCTCCACCGTCCGCCCGGGGAGCTGCTGCCACGCCTCCTCCGCCGTAAAGCTCATCACCGGCGCCAGCAGCCGCGGCAGCGCGGAGGCCACCTCGTGCAGCACCGTCTGCGCGCTGCGCCGCGCCCGCCCCGCCGCCTTCGCCGTGTAGAGCGTGTCCTTCAGGATGTCGAAGTACACCGCCGACAGGTCCGCCGCGCAGAAGTCCACCACCGTCGCGTAGACGAGGTGGAACTCGTAGTCCTCGTACGCCCGACGCACCCGCGCCACCACCTCCGCCAGCCGCCCGCGCGCCCACGCGTCCAGCGGCAGCAGCTCCGCGGCCGGCACCGCGTCCCGCGCCGGCTCGAAGTCGTGGAGGTTGCCCAGCGCGTAGCGCAGCGTGTTGCGGATCTTCGCGTAGCCCTGGCTCAGCCCCTGGAGGATCTGATCCGACAGCCGCACGTCGTTCCGGTAGTCGCTGGCGGCCACCCACAGCCGCAGCACCTCCGCGCCGTACTGCTGGATGATCTTCTCCGGCGCGATGACGTTGCCCTTGCTCTTGGACATCTTCTCACCCTGCCCGTCCACCACGAAGCCGTGCGTGAGGCAGGCCCGGTAGGGCGACATGTCCCGCGTGCCCACCGCCACCAGCATGGACGAGTGGAACCACCCCCGGTGCTGATCGCTGCCCTCCAGGAACAGGTCCGCCGGGAGGCGCTGGCGCCGCTCCAGCACCGCGGAGAACATGCACGCCGAGTCGAACCACACGTCCAGGATGTCCGTCTCGCGCCGGAACTCGCCCTGGCCGCACGAGGCGCACCGCGTGTCCGCGCCGAGGAACTCCTTCACCGGCGTGCGGTACCAGACGCCCGTCCCCTCCTGCTCCACCGCCGCCGCCACGCGCTCCATCACCTCCGCGGAGACGAGGGCCTCCCCGCAGCCCTCGCAGTAGGCGATCGGGATGGGCACGCCCCAGCTCCGCTGCCGGCTGATGCACCAGTCCGGCCGCGCCTCCAGCATGCCGCGGATGCGGCTGTGCCCCCACTCGGGCACCCACCGCACCCCGTCCACCGCCTCCAGCACCTGCTGGCGGAAGCTCCTCCCCCCCGCGAGCGGCTTGTCCAGGGGGATGAACCACTGGGACGTCGCCGAGAGGATGACCGGCTGGCGGCAGCGCCAGCAGTGCGGATAGGTGTGCTCCACCGTGTCCGTCTTCGAGTTCAGCAGCGCGCCCCGCTCGGCCAGCAGCTCGAGGATGATCGGGTTGGCCTCGAACACCCGCAGGCCCTGGAGCGCCGCGCCCACCGTCTCGTCGTAGCGGCCGTCCCCGCGCACCGGGTTGTAGATGTCCAGCCCGTACTTCAGGCCGACCTCATAGTCCTCCTGGCCGTGCGCCGGCGCCGTGTGCACCAGCCCCGTGCCCGCCTCCAGCGTCACGTGCGCGCCCAGCACCACCCGCCCCGTCCGCTCCAGGAGCGGGTGCTGGTAGGTGAGGTGCTCCAGCTCCTCGCCGCTCGCGTACGCGAGGATCCTCCGCGGATCGTCGAGCACCACCGCCTCCACGTCCCCGCCCGGCAGCCTCGCGTTCTTGAGCACCAGCTCGTCCGCCTTCACCTCCGCCAGCACCCGGGCCAGCAGCTCCCTGGCCACGCAGAGGACGCGCCCACCCGCCTCGTAGAAGACGTACTCGAAGTCCGCGTTGACCGCGATGGCCAGGTTGGCCGGCAGCGTCCACGGCGTCGTGGTCCAGATGACGAAGCAGACCTCGCGCCCCTTCAGCACCGGGAACCTCTCCGCCGGCTCCGGCCCCGCGCGGAAGGCCACGTACGCCGAGGGGCTGGAGTGCGGCTCGTACTCCACCTCCGCCTCCGCCAGCGCCGTCTGGTCGTGCAGGCACCAGTACACTGGCTTCTTGCGCCGGTAGAGCATCCCCCGCCGCGCGAAGGTGGCCAGCTCGCGCAGCTCCTGCGCCTCGTACGCGAAGTCCAGCGTCCGGTACGGCGCCTCCCAGCTGCCGAAGACGCCCAGCCGCTGGAACTCCGCCTTCTGGATGTCGATGAACTCCTGCGCGTAGGCGCGGCAGTGCTCCAGGAACGCCTCCCGCGACAGGGTGCGCTTGTCGATCTTCTTGTCCTTGAGCCGCTTCTCCACCGCCTGCTCGATGGGCAGCCCGTGCGTGTCCCAGCCCGGGATGAAGTCGCAGCGCCACCCGGCCAGGTTGCGGTACTTCACCACGATGTCCTTGAGGACCTTGTTGAGCGCGTGGCCGGCGTGCAGGTGGCCGTTGGCGTACGGCGGCCCGTCCGGCAGCACGAAGGGCTCGGCGCCCGCGTTCTTCTCCAGCAGCCGCGCCCAGATGCCTCGCTCGGCCCACCACCCGAGCATCCGCGGCTCGAGCTTCGCGAGGTTCCCCTTGATGGGGAAGTCCGTCCGCGGCAGGTGGAGGGTGTCCTTGTAGTCCTTGGGAGGCGCGCCGGCGTCGCTCATGCGGGCCGGCCGTAGCACGCCCCTCCGGCCCCTTCAACGCACGCGCCCCGAGCGCCTGGACCTCGACCGGCCGCCCACACCCGGGCATGGCGCCCCCATGTCCCCACTCCTCGAAGCCGGGCTATATTCAGGGCCCCCGCGTGGAGGCTCGGCCTCCATCCCTGGAGGATCCTCATGAAGCTGCGTCTCGCCGCCGTGTGTCTGCTGATGTCCACCCTGGCCTGGGCAGGATCTCCCCCGAAGGCCCCCAAGCCCCGGAAGGGTGACTCCACGATGAACAAGCTGGACGAGATCCCCAAGATGGAGCTGGGAGGGCAGGAGTGCATGACGAAGTGCCAGCAGCCCATCATCCGCTGCATCGAGCGCTGCGACGGCGACGCGGATTGCTCTCAGCGGTGCAGCAAGGACCTCGAGCGCTGCGCCAAGGACTGCGGGCTGAAGGACTAAGCCCTCGGGGCTCAGCCTTTTCAGGGGGGATGTCCTTCGTCCATCCCGGGTCCCTGCCTGTGAGGTCCTTTCCGCCCAATCACGGGTGGTGACAGGCTCCGCGCCATGCCACGCCTGTGCTCTTGGGTGCTCCTGGCCCTGCTGGCCTCCACGCAGCTGGGCGGCTCGTGCTCCGAACCCGACGCCGTTCCTCTCGAGGAGCTGCAGAAGGACATCCCGCCTCGCTTCGACTACGCCCTTTACTGCGACGAGAACGGCACCCTGGTGGGAA
>JAFGNZ010000143.1 GCA_016926755.1 Myxococcaceae bacterium
CATCCTCTCCACCCACTCGGCGGAGACGACAATCCGCGAACCCATCAGCACGCCATCGGCTCCCATCACGAGGCCCACGCCGAGCGTGGTGGGGGCGGCTGGCGGCAGCCGGGGCAGCGACGCCTTCATCGCCGAGGCCAGGTTGTGAGAGCGGGCTTGGCGAAGTTCCGTGGGTGCCCACCGGTAGCGTGTGCCCTGGCGAGGTGTGGCTTGGGAGGGACTGGTGAGGGAGCGCGGGTGGGAGTACCGGCGCAGGCGGCCGGAGGGGACGGTGCTGTATGAGGCGGTGAGGGATAACCTCGCCACGCTGCTGGCGGAGGCAGGCGAGCTGGGGCGCGGCCTGCCCCGGTATGCTGTGAGAGTTGCAAGGACGAGCTTCTCGTCGCCTTCTCGTGCAAGGGACGACACGGGCTGCACGGGTTTCTCGCGAGCCCCTGGCTGCCGGGGAACTCTGGCCGCTCGCCCTTCCAGCAGCCCGGCCGTCGAGCATAGACTGGGGTCTCATGCTCACTTTACGCCAGCTCGCTGCCCCGCTGTGTGCTCTTGCTTGCTGTCTCGGAAGTTCAGCACTCGCTGACGACAGTCCACGCCCGCATCTCGTGATTCTCGGAGCGTCGCGACAGGCGGGGGTTGCAGCCGCGCTTCACCAGTTGGGAGGCATCAACCTGTCGGTCCCCCTTGGAAGACGGCCACCATCTCCAGCCCCACCTATGTGCTGACAACGATCGAGGAGCCTGGTGCCCTCACACTTGGACCGGCCGCGAAGGTTGAGCTGTTGATCGATGGCGAAGTGATCAATGCCACCATCCAGGAGGGGAAGCTGGCGCCCGGTGAGAATGGCCTGCTCAAGTTCGCCGTCGATGCTCGGGTTGTGCGGCGAGGGAACCGGTTCGCGGTGCTTCACAAAGGAGCGCTGGTGGCTGCCGGAGTAGTGGCCCCCAACGACTTTGTCCTTCCGGCCTCGGACTCGCAGGAGAAAAGCAGCCAGCCCAGCCATCCGAAGGCCTCCTCGCGTCAGTGAGCGGAACCCGACCGGAAGTCATGGATTGCCCACGGAGGGCCGTCGCAGCAGACCATGGCATCCGCAGTGGCCTGAACAAGGGAGAGCTGTCCCGGCGCGATTGGATTGGGCGGGGCTGCTGCGCCGTACTCAGCGGGCGGGGCGCTGGTAGTTCACCGGCCCTCCTTTGAGCCTCAGCGGTCGTGAGACAGGACGATCTGCCGCAGGCGCGACAGTTGCTGCTCGGCCGTGGTGTCGTCGCTCTGGAACTTCTCGCAAGGCGCGCGGGCGTCCCCGTTGCCGGTCTCGAAGAACGACCACAGGAGCGGGTCGCCCGCGAGCACGGGGACCAGCAGCTTCTGGTTGTTGATGTAGCTGGCGGAGTCAGGCTTGACCACCGAGGAGGTCACCAGGCCCGCCGGGACCGAGCGCTGTGACATCTCATCCCAGGTCACGGTCGTGCCGATGGGAAGATCGCGGCTGGCGACCACGATCGGCACCAGCGCGCCCGGCTTGGGCTCGGCGGCACTGGCTGCGGAGCACGCCGATGCCAGCATCGAGAGGGCGGCAAGAAGGAGCAGGCGTCGCATCAGGGTTTCTCCTGGCCGCGCACGAATGCGGCGGCCTCTTCGCTCATGGTGCGCTTGCGCGCCTCGCTCTTCGCGGCGCCAGCCTCGCTCATGCAGGTGATCACCCGCTTCGGCCGCTCGGCATGGTCGAGCAGTTGCCACATCAAGGCGTCCTTCGCCTGGATCGGGAGCACCGCGCGCGTGCCGACGAGCTCGCGCAGCTGCTCCGCCGGGACGAAGCTTGAGGTGAGCATGTAACTGGGGAACTTGCCGACCGTCAGCAGGGACGCGTCGATCACCTTGCCCTCGGGGATCTCGGCCGCGGCCACCACGACGGAGATTTCGCCGGAAGCATCCGCCTTCAGCACGGGCACCGGGTCGGGTGTCGGCAGGGGATCGCCCATCCGCTCTCCGAAGCGGGAGATCGCTTCATCCCGTGCCGTTTGGCCGGCGGCGTGGACCTTGGGAGAGATGGCCGCGAAGCACGCGTCCGGGGCGGAGTGATCCGCGAACATTCCCCAGAGCAGGATGTCTCCTGCCTTCAGAGCCAAGGGGAGGGGGCGCTTGATCAGCGAGGGGGCCTCTTCCGGCCTCACCATTGAGTCGGTGACGAACCGGGCCGGGATCGCGCGCTGGCTGAGGACATCGTAGGTGATCTGCTCCCCCGCACTGAGATCTTGCGCCATGACCAGGACGGGGGTGAGCGCCCACTCCTGGCGCACCTCCCTGATGCGCGGGGAGAGCGCGAAGAAGGCGACCCCGGCGACGGCCACGGACGCAAGCACCAGCCCGGCGAGGAACGAGAGGATGAAGGGCTTCATCGGCGCTCCCAGCTCAAGACGCGAGCGCGGATGTCGGCAGGCGTGCGCTCGGGCTTGGACGCGGAGGGACTATCGGCCAGAGCCGCATGGCACGCCTCCCAGATCTCCGAGTCTCCTCGATCCGCTGGCTCGGGCCCCGGCACCGCCCGGGTGGGCGAGAAGAACCCCCAGACGAGCGCATCGCCCGCGCGGACCGGAGCGATGAGCAACTGGTCCATGACATAGCCGGCCGCCTCGGGCTTCACCACGGACGAGGTGACGAACTGCTCGGGCAGGTCGCGTGTTGCCATCGCATCGCGCGTCACCTTCTCGCCGGGAGCGAGATCTCGCGAGGCCACGACCGCGGGCTTCAGGAGCCACCCGCGGTGAGCGCTCTTCTCCACGCTCTTCATCACCGCGTACGAGGCGAGGCTGGCGATGAAGCCTGTCCCCAGACCGCCCACGCCCAGCCCGGCAACGAGGCCGAGGATGATCTTCAACTTCCGAGAAGCAGCCATGGGAGGCCTATAACCGAGGACGCGAGAGAACACCACCCACGCTACTCAGCCGTGGCGATCTGGGGCTCGTCGCTGGCGGGAAGACTCACGGTGAAGCGAGTGTACTGGCCGGGCTCGCTCTCGACCGACATCCTTTCCCCGTGGAGCTCGGGTGCCCCGGACCGGCTTCGCGCATGCTCCATCATGCTGCGAATGATGCGGTCCGCCCGCATGCCGTGCTGGTGGACCGTCGTCGCGTTCTGCTTGAAATCCGCGATGATGCCCTGGACCTCTCTCAGGAAGAGCTGGGGCTGCTCCTTCATCGTCCGCTCCAGTTCCAGGGAGAGCTCGAGGCTGGCCTCGGACAGGTTGTTGATGAAGTTGAGCGGATTCTTGAGCTCATGCGCGATGCCCGAGGTGAGATGGGCCAGGGACGCCAGCTTTTCCGACTGGATGAGCTGACTCTGTGTGCGCTGCAGTTCCCCGTAGCCCTTCCACGGCAAGTGGAGCTGACGCACCTGCTGGGTGAGGCGGTCGATGGTGACGTCCAGGCCCGCCACTCCCTCCATGCAGGGAAGGTACCTTGGAGCAGATCTGCCGCGCCCAACCGCACAGCCCTTTAAGATAGCTTACATCCAAGAGCGTGACCGAGCAGGCCCCTCCCTCAAACTGGGTTCGCGGGACGTGTTCGCGTGCGGCAGGTGTGGAGGCAGGCTTAAGGGTGCTGGCGAATCTGACCCCTATCCTTCTTATGCGCCACCGCAGGCGGTAGGATGGGCCCGTATGGCGCTACAACCTGGAGCCCACACGCAGCATGGGCGGCCCTGGCTCGCGATC
>JAFGNZ010000144.1 GCA_016926755.1 Myxococcaceae bacterium
AGGGAAGGCGAGAGCACCAGGCACGAAGCCAGGCGCGTGGGGACGAGGCGGGCGGGCTGCCCACCTCGGCGTGACTCTTGCCGTCAGCGAACAGGTGCATCCGAGCCGGAGCCCTCCCGGCGGGCGCTCGGCACGAACGGGCAGGGTTGTCGGACAGGTTGCCGGAGGCACCTCGGCAGAGGCAGCAATCCGCGGGCCGTGCGCGCAGGTGCTCGGGGAGCACAGCCATGTGCGCCCAGGCCGCTGACGCCGATAGCGAGTGCGCCGCCTGCGACGAAGGGCTTTGCGTGGCAGCCGCGTCAGGCTGGCACGGGCAGCGGGGGACCAGCGAGATGCCGCCACAACGCAGAAGGTGGGTCATTTCTGGAGAGCGCTGAAGGCCAACGCCAGGCAGGGGTTGGAGTGGCTGTGCCAGTACGCAGCGCGTGGCGCGCTGGCGCTGGAACGCTTGAGCCGGGCGGAGGACGGCCGCATCGCCTGGAGGATGAAGCAGCCGCTACCGGACGGCACCACGCACTTGTACTTCACCGGCCTGGAACTGCTCCGGCGTGTGGCGAGCCTGATACCGCCGCCCCGGGTGAACCTGACGAGGTTTCACGGTGTCTTCGCCCCGGGAGCGAAGATGGGGCCCAGGGTGCGCCCTGGACAGCAGGCCCAGCCGGAGCCAGAGGCGAGGTGGGCGAAGGCGCAAGCCGCCCAGAAGGGCGCGGTGGAACACACCCGGCAGCAGCCGCTGCGGCTGGATTGGGCAGGGCTCTTACGCAGGACGTTCGCGCTGGACGTGTTCGCGTGCTGCCGTTGCGGGGGCAGGCGCCCGGTGCTGGCGTATGTGACGGCTCGGCAAGGGGTGCGAGCCATACTGGAGCACCTGGGCTTGCCCTCGAAACCGCCGAGGCTGTCCCCGGCCCAGGGGCCACCCCAGTACGCGGGGCGTTGAGCTTCAAACAGTCACGCTGCCCCAGAAGCCCACGCCCCTGCCGCCCCCCTCCTGGGGGCCGCCTGGGTCGGCCTGTGCCCCAAGAGCGCTGCACGGCTTCTCCACCGGCCCGGCGCACAGCATGGGCGGCAAACGATCACGGAGCGTGTCCAAAACAAGGGCCCCCATGTGCTGTGCCGCGAAAAAATGGGGGAGCCTGGGCCTCGATGTCGCCATCTGATGTATCCTGCGACGGCTTTTTTCGCTCATCCCCACGCCTGAGGAGGCCCCAGATGTCAGATTCCAAGACTCCCAAGCAGTCCTACACGGTGTCGCGCCGTCAGCTCGAGACGCTCGTGTCCAAGGCCGGCAAGGAGGCCGTCAACCACGCGCTGATCCAGAACGGCAATGAGCCGGAAGCGTTCCGCGACTACTCGATCTCGCGCCCGCAGCTGGCCAAGCTCATCGAGAAGGCCGGCAAGGAAGCCGTCGACCACGCGTTGATCCAGAACGGCAACGAGCCCGAGGCCTTCAGCGCCAAGAAGTAGCCTGAAGTCTCCGTGGCCGCCATGCTCTACCGTCTTCATCCGGGCTTGATGATCTACCCGGCGCCCATCGCCGGGGAACGGGTTCTCATCGCCGAGTTGTCGTCGTCGCGCCCGCCGCTGATCCTGCGGCATCCGCGCATCCCGTGGGCGATCACGGTGCTGCCAGAGCGGTTCACGGCTGCCGACGCGCTCGAGCGCTGGACCGCCGACCCAGTCTTCGCCGAGCACGCCGAGGCGTTCTGGGACGTGCTCCTGAACGAAGGTCTGGCGATCAGCGCCGACGACGATTCGGCGGAGGTCCGCCGCTTCGACGAGTGGTCCAGGTTCGGCTGGGCCGAGGCGAGCCTCTACCAGGAGGCGACTCGAGACTACCCGTTCCTCAAGATGGACGAGCCCGACGCGTTTCCCACTGAGGAGGCGCGGATGGTCAAGTACGCCAATGTCCGGCCACCGCCCTCCATCTACCAGACACGGGCGAGCGCGTTCACCGTCCCCCTCCCGGCGAGGTTGCCGCGTGACACCGAGGTCGCCGCCCATCTCGCCGGTTTGGCCACGGACCGGCGGCGTGGCCTCGAGGGCCTCGGCTTCCTGTTCGACTACTGCTACGGCGAGCGCAGCACCGAGCCATTCGGCGTGCAGGGCCGCTTCCTGCGCAAGACGATCCCCTCGGGCGGCGCCCGCCACCCGACCGAGGTGTTCTTCGCCGCATTCGATGGCGCTCCCGTCGAGGCCGGCGTGTACCACTACAACGTCGAGCACCATCGCCTCGACTGCGTGCGTCCCGGTAATCACCGCGATGCGTTCGAGCACGCCACCTTTGATCTGTTCCAGAAGTTCGACAGTCCACCATTTGGATTGCTGGTGTTCACGTCGCTGGTCGAGCGGGCGATGTGGCGCTACCGCGAGGCGCGCTCGGCGCGGGCCGTGCTCGTCGACGTGGGGCACGCCCTGATGGTCTACCGGGGCATCGCCCAGGCGCTCGGCATCAGCGGGTACACCTACCAGAAAATACGGGATGCGGCGTTGAGTGAGCTGCTCGGTATCGATCCTCTGACCCAGCCTCCGCTGTTCGTGGGGACACTGGTATGAGCCCTGACGACGTCCTGGTCACCTCGCCACTGTTCTTCGTCCAGCCCAGCCGCGGCGGCGTGGTCGCGGTCGACGCGTGGCACGGGCAACGGTTCCGCGCGCTGGCGCCCGAGGTGCTCGACCTCGCCAACGTCTTTCTCCAGCCGCTCCGGATCGGCGACGCGGTCGACGCCGGTCACGAGCCGGTCGCGATCGCCGCCGCTCTGGAAGCCGGCCTGCTGGTCCCGGCCGATGACGAAGCGCTGGCCGGGGCGCGGGCCTGGGAGGATCATCGCTGGTCGCGCGCGGCCTACCTGCTGCTGTCGCAGCAGAACCTCGACTACACCGAGCCGACCGATCGCCGTCACCCTCATGGGGAGCTGGTCGAGCTGCGCCGTGACACCATCCGCGGGTACATGAGCGAGCAGCCGTACCCTCCGCTGCGACTCGTCGAGACGAACGCCATCATCGAACTCCCGCCGCCGCTACCCGCCCCGGCCAGACCGGGGTTCGATCTCGACGCGCTGTTCCGGCGCCGCAGCGTGCGGCGTTATGCCAACACGCCGCTCCCCCTCGCCACCTTCGCCACCGTCCTGCACGCCGCCACCCGCAACGTCCGCATCGCCAATGAGTCGAAGCGCGGCGGTGACCTGTTCTACCTGCTCAACTCGTTCTACTCGTGGCTGCGGGTGTATGTGGTCGCACAGGGCGTGGATGGCGTGGAACGCGGCGTCTACCAGTATGACCCCGAGGCCCACCAGCTCCGCATGGTCGTGACGGGGACAACCGACGCGGAGATCCTTCGCTGCATCCAGCACCAGAACTGGATCGGCGGCGGCGGCTTCACCACGTTCTTCGTCGTGCAGTGGAACCGCTACCAGTGGCTGTATCGACACTCCCGCGCCTACGTCAACCTGCTCATCCAGCTCGGTGAGATTGGCCAGGAACTGCTCCAGCAGGCAGCCACGCACGGCCTGGGTACGTGGCCAACGCCGGCGATCCACGAGAGCAACGCGGCGGCCCTCCTACACCTCGATGCGGCAGGGGAAGACGCGATGTACTTCGTAAAGGTCGGCCCGCGAGTCCCGCGCTCATGACCGCCGACCTGGCGTTGCTCTTCGAGCGGGGCTACCAGGTCGCGGCGCATCGAGGCCCCGGAACGCTCGACGCGCTGGTCGATAGCCTCGGGCAGGCAGGCTTCCGGGTGGTGCGCGACGTGGTGATTGGTGACGGCACCGCCCAACTGAGCCCACACCTGGGTGACTTCTGGTTCCACACGGACGGCGTGTTCCTGCCGGTGCCGCCCCGATGGGTCATCATCCAGGTACTGCGCGCCGAAGGCGGCGGCGGGCTGCACGTCGTCGACGCGACCCCGCTGGCTGGCGAGGTCGATGGCCGCGAGGTGCGGTTCGGCACCGAGCGCCACAGTATTACCACTCCGGTCGTGAGTGCCCTCGATGGCCTAGCGTGTATCCGCTACCGCGCCGACTACATGCGGCCGGTGCATGAGCGTGATGGCGGTGCGCTCGAGGCCGTGCACACCCGCGTCTCCGAGCTGGCCGCCCGCTCGGCCATCGCCTTGGGCGAACTGGCCGTGGAGGAGTGCCTGGTCACCGACAACTGGCGGATCCTGCACCGGCGCGAGGCGTTCACCGGCACGCGCAACATCCGCCGGATCTGGCTGGCGGCCGAGGCCTCGTCTCCGCCCGGAGGCCCGACGTGAACGCCAACATCCGCCGCTTGCTCGAAGACGCAGCCGTGGACCG
Source organism: Myxococcaceae bacterium (assembly GCA_016926755.1). GTDB lineage: Bacteria > Myxococcota > Myxococcia > Myxococcales > Myxococcaceae > Hyalangium. Next base: position 4,299 of record JAFGNZ010000144.1, read on the forward strand.
CGCGCCGAGCTGCATCGATCTCGGCTGTGGCAACGGAGCTGTCTGCTTCTGGCTGGCCGAGCGCGGTGCCCGCGTGCTGGGCGTCGACCGAGCCTTGCCTCTGCCGCCTGGTGTACCCGCCACCATCACGGGCGTCAGCCCGGGCTCGGTGGTGCTGGTCAACGCCGACGTGCTCGATTTCGATCCTGGTGGGCCCTTCGAGACGGTCATTACCTTCGGCCTGCTGCACAGCCTGGGGAGCCCCGAACGCGTCGCCCAGGTGCTCGAGCGAATTGCCACGTGGAGCGCCCCAGGCGGACGCCTGCTCCTGAGCTGGCTCCTCGACGCGATCCCTCCGGCAGCAAGCCATGCCCAGGCGCACTTCCCGCCCGCGGAAGTGGTGGATGGGGCGCTCGGCCGCCTGGGTTTCGAGGTGGTGACGCACTGGACCGCGCGGCTCGAACATGCGCACCACTGTGGCCCGGCTCACGCTCATCAGGCGGTATACTCTTCGTGGAGGCGCCGCTCATGAGCCACGCGCAGTCCACCGGCTACGACACGATCGCGGACGTCTATGATGTCCTGTGGGGCGAGGTTTCGACCCGGCGCTACCTGACCGCGGTACTGGGCTGGCTGCGTGACGCCGCCGCGCCCGGCGCCACCGTGCTGGATCTCGCCTGCGGCACCGGCCAGCTCGCCGCCGCGCTGAGGCAGCACCACTTCGACGTGGCGGGGATCGATGTGTCTCCCGCGATGATCGCGCGCGCGCGCACTCGCGTGCCCGACGCACGCTTCGAGGTTGGCGACTTGACGGCCCTGCCGTTCCCGCCGGCGAGCTTCGACGCGGCGGTGAGCCTGTTCGACAGCCTCAATCACCTCACCCCCAGCGAGTTCCCGGTGGCGCTGGCCGAGAGCGCGCGCGTGCTGCGCCCCGGAGGCGTCCTGCTGTTCGATCTCAACACCGACGAGGGCTTCCGGGCGCGCTGGAAGGGCAGCTCGGCCGAGGTGCGCGACGACCTGGTCTGCGCCACCCGCGTGCGGTACGACGCCGAGCGCGGCGAGGGCGAATACCTGATCACGGCGTTCCGGCCCCGGCCCGACGGTGCGTGGTCGCGCACCGATGCTGTCCTGCACGAGTGGGCTCACCCCGAGCCCGTGGTCCGCGCCGCGCTGGCGCAGGCAGGCTTCGAGGAGGTCGAGGTGGTTGCCAGCGACACCGCCCTCGGCCTCACCAGCGATCGCGGGCGCTCGTTCTATCGCTGCCGACGGGGAGCGCGCCTGAAGCCATGAAGATCCTGCTGGTGAACCCTTCGCGCTTCTTCAGCGGGGAGTGGGGCAGTGGCGAGCTGAATCATCTCCTGGTCCTGTTCTCCCACCTGCGGGTCCGCTGCCCCGATGTCGAAGTCGGGGTGCTCGATCTCGAGCGCGAGTTGGGAATCCCCTCGGACATCGATGGGGTCGACTGGTTCTCGCGACACGCCCGGGCCGCGCTCGCGTCCATCGACTTCGATCTGATTGGCATCTCCTGCTGGACCAGCCTGCACTACCTCAGCACGATGGAGGTGGCCCGCCTGGCCAAGGAGGTGAACCCCGAGTGCCAGGTGGTGGTCGGCGGCTATCACCCATCGGCGTGTCCCGAGGACTTCGACGCACCTGGCACACCGGTCGACTGGGTGGTCATCGGAGAGGGCGAAGCCGCGCTCGAGCAGATCGTACGCGGCCGGACCGACGGCCCCCTGCTCGATCGCGGCGGACATCTGCCGCGCCGCCTCCATGGCACACCTGTCGATCCAGCCGGGCAGACCTTGCTGTGGGGCGAGTACCGCTACTACCGCGGTGCCAGGATCGTGCCGCTCTGGAGCTCGCGCGGGTGTCCGTTCCAATGCAGCTTCTGCCTCGACCGGCTCAGCCGCTGGCGAGCGCTCGAACCGGAGCGGGTGATCACCGAGCTGCGACGGATCCGCGCCGCGATCCCGAGCGTGGAAGCGATCAGCCTCATGGATCCGATCTTCGGGCTCAACCGCACCTGGCGGCGAGACTTCCTCAAGCGCCTTGGGGAGGAGGATCTGCCGCTGCGGTTCTGGGCCGAGACCCGGGCGGACGTGTGGCCGGAAGAGGATGTCGCGTTGCTGACCGGCCGGCAATTCCAGCTCGACATCGGGCTCGACGCGGTCAGTCCCCGGATGATCGAGATCATGCAGAAGGCTCGCGATCCGGCGAAGTACCTGGCGGCCTTCCAGCGCACCAGCGGCGCGCTGCGCCAGCACCAGGTCCGCCACAAGGCCTACCTGATCATCAACTACCCGGGCGAGACGCTCGAGACGCTCGAGGAGACGCTCACGTTCTGCCAGGCGTTCCGCGAGCGCAACCCCGAGCCGATCGGCACGTTCTCGGCCCAGCCGTTCAAGTTCTTCCCAGGCAATCTGATCTCTTCGAACCTGGCCAGCTACCGGGAGAGGTTCGGCACCCACGTCATGCACCCGGCATGGTGGAAGTTGCGCCAGGGTCCGTACCACGTGTTGTCGGCCCGGGTGGTCGCCTCTCGCGAGCTGGCCGACGAGGCGGCGCTGTTCACGCCCTTCAAGGTCGTGCGGGCGATCAACGCCCTGTGGAGCGCGGCGGCTGAGGACGACGCGGACCGGCTGCCGACGCCCTCCCCTCCAGCCGGTCACGTGGGGGCACGGCTGCGCGAGTCGGTGTACGTCCACGCGCTGGGGGATGGCGAGGCCCGGCTGACCGATTTCGCCACCGGCCGGCAACTCCCGTGCGACGCCCGCAGGGCAGCATGGCTCGCCGGCCAGGCAGCGCCGGCCGCGGGCGATGACGAGGAGCAGCGTGGGTTCTGGGCCGGGCTCGTCGCAGCCGGGCTGGCCGAGTGGAGCGTGGAGCCGCCGCCACCGAGCCAACCGGTGCCGATCGAGCTCGTGCTCCACACCACCGCCGGCGATCTGGACCTCCGCCTGTTCGGCGACGCGGCGCCGCACGCCGTCGCGTGCTTCTTGCAGGCTGTCGCGCTTGGCCACTACCAGGACACAGGAATCGAGCAGACGCTTCCGGGCGTGAGCGCGAGCGGAGGCGGCACCGGCCGCTTCGTGACGCCGCCATACACGCTCGCCCCCGAGACCAACTCGCTGCCTGCCCGGCGCGGGGCGGTGGTGATGGACATTGCCCGCCATCCGTTCCAGTTCTCCCTGGTCCGCCAGGCCGACCCCAGCCTCGCGCCACGCGGTACGGTGATCGGAGAGGTGTTGAATCTCGACGTGCTCGACGACCTGCTGGTGGGCGATCGCATCACCAGGGTGTCGGTAGCCCCGGCCCCTCCGAGGGCCCCGGAGGGAATGTAGGAAGCCCTCCTCCGGGGCCTCCTCCCCTCCTGCATGGCTTGGGGCATGGTGCGCGCCCTCCCGCTCGGATCCCCCAAGCGTGGGCAGGGCCGAAGCCACAAGAGGCGAGCCGCGGCGCCTAGGCCTGGGCACGCTCCAGGTGCGGACCGAGCTGGCCCACCACGAACAGCCCCAGCATGCGGAAGTCGGAGATGAAGGACCAGAGCGGGTACTTGAAGCTGGCCGGCCGGTTCTTCTCGATGCCGAAGTGGCTCACCCACGCCAGGCCATACGCGGCGACCAGGGCGGCGGGCACCAGCGAGGCCTTGCCCAGCGTGATGGCCGCCAGGGCAATGGCCACGCCCAGCGAGGTGCCCACGTAGTGGAACCCGCGCGTGGCCGGCAGCGAGTGCTCCCGGAGGTAGAACGGCCAGAACTCGGCGTAGG
>JAFGNZ010000145.1 GCA_016926755.1 Myxococcaceae bacterium
GCTGGGCGTGCGCCACGCCGGCTACATGGTCCAGGATCACCACTACGGCCTGGTCGGCGAGGCCCTGCTGTGGACCCTGCGCGAGGGCCTCGGCGATGCCTTCAACCCGGAGACCGAGTCGGCCTGGCGCGAAGTCTACGGCGTGGTCGCCTCCGTCATGAAGAAGGCCGCCGCCTCGGGCGTCGCGTCGAAGCCTCCGGTGAGCCCGCCCGCGCCTCCGCCGTCCGCGCCTCCCGTGCCGGAGGATCTGCCGCTGATGATCGCCGCGCCGCCCATCGCCGCGCCGCCCATCGCCGTGCCGCCCATCACCGCGCACGACGCGGGCGACGAGACGATGCCCTATCACCTGCTGGCGCAGACACGGGTGATGGGCCTGCCGTCCTATGCCCAGCTCCCCGGGAACGAAGAGCTGCCCCCCGAGGCCCGCTCGCCCTTCGCCCCCCCGGCGGCGGCGCCGGCCCCCGCTGTCTCCATTCCGCTGAACGTGCCGAAGGAGGTGAACGTCAACTTCCACCTCAACCTCAAGTTCGAGGCGGATCCGGCCCTGGCCGCCCTGCTCCAGCGCGCCCCCGCCGCCGAGCCCGCTCCTGTCAAGGCCGCCCCTCCCGCGCCCTCCCACGTCGCGCCCTCCCACGTCGCGCCCTCCCGCGTCGAGCCCCCCGCTCCCGCCCGGGGCGCCGTCTCCCCCTGGCTGCTGGTGGCGCTGTGCGTGCTGGTCTCGGTCAGCACCGTCTTCGCCCTCGGGCCGCTCGGCCAGGCCGCCTCCTCGCTGGGGCTGAGCGATCTGCCCAGGCTCGCCGCGCCCGTGTTCACCCTGGCCGCGCTCACCGTCGGCTACCTATGGGGTCGTGGCCGCGGCTCCGATCGCCAGAGATGATGCGCTAGGAGTTGAATGGATCCCACGGGACAACGCATTGGCGCCTTCGAGATCGTCCGCCTGCTCGGCGCGGGCGCCATGGGGATGGTGTACCTGGCTCGGGATAACATGCTGCGCCGGGACGTGGCCCTCAAGCTGCTCACCAAGGGCACCGAGGAGATCGATCACGAGCTCCAGGAGCGCTTCCTCCGGGAGGCCCGCGCCGCCGCCCGGCTCGTCCATCCCCACGTCGTGCAGATCTTCCAGATCGGCGAGACGCAGCGTCACCGCTACATCGCCATGGAGTACATCGAAGGCGCCTCGACGCGGCACGTGGCCCGGCAGTACGGGGGCCGGCTGCCCCCCGCCTTCGCCATGGAGAAGATGCGCGAGGCGGCCGATGCGCTCCGGCTCGCCGCCTCCATGGGGATCTGCCACCGGGACATCAAGCCGGCCAACCTCCTGCTCAACTCGGCGGGGGCGCTGAAAGTCACGGACTTCGGACTGGCGGCCCAGGTGGACGCCAGCGGGACGATCGGCAAGTCCATGGCGCAAGTCGAAGGGACGCCCTTCTACATGGGGCCGGAGCAGTGGGCCGGCGCCACGCCCACCCCGGCCGCGGACATCTACAGCCTGGGCTGCACCTTCTACCACCTGGTCACCGGCACCCGGCCCTTCGCGGCCAATGACTTCTATGGCTCCATGCAGGCGCACTGCCACAGCCCGGTGCCGGATGCGCGGGCGATCCTGCCGGATCTGGATCCGGTCGTCGCGGAGCTGCTCAAGCGCTGCATGGCCAAGCAGGCCAGTGAGCGGCCCACGGCCGCGGAGCTCGTGGAGCGGCTGGACGAGGCGCTGCTGCGCTGGCGCGCCCAGGCACGCCCCCAGGTGATGGTAGGCCCTGCCCAGCCGCTGGCCTCCTCCGAGGGCTCCACGAGCGGCCCCCGCTCCCATGCCGCCTCGCGCTCGCTCTCCGCCTCGCACTCGAGCTGGCCGGGAGGCGTCACCGCGCCCTCACGCTCCAACTGGTCGGGGCCCACCTCCTCCTCGCTGCTCGAGGCCTCGGGCCGAGAGATCGAGGTGCTCGGCAGCCAGAGCTACCAGCAGTACTTCTCCCTCAGGGGCTACCCTTTCAGCGACCTCCGCCAGCCGGCCTCCTTCTGGGAGGGGGGCCCTTATGGCACCACGCTGTTCGCCCTGGCCTCCCGGGTGGACGCGGGGCACCGCCTCAGCATGCTCGTGGGCCCTTCGGGCAGCGGCCGGACCTTCCTGTGCGAGATGCTGCAGCAGAAGCTCCCGGGGGCGACCGTCTTCTCGATCGAGCCCCAGCTCCTGCTCGGCACCCGGCTCTTCATCGCGCTGTGCAGGCAGGCCGGCGTCCAGGTCAACGCGAGCTCCAGCCAGCGCTTCCTCACCGAGGCCTTCCTGGCCCAGGTCCTCCCGGATCGTCCGGAGGCCAGGGCCATCCTCGTGGTGGATGGCGTGGATCCGGCCGATCAGGAGCTGCTCGCCGAGCTGGACAGGATCATCCAGGCGCCGACGCGGCGGAAGTTCTCCCTCGTGCTGGTGGGGGCGGAGGAGCTCTCCGAGGGGCTGCTGCGCAACGGCGCTCCCCAGAGCCTGCTCGACGGCACGCCCCCCGTGCCCCTGCGCCCGATGACGCAGCAGGAGATGATCGAGTACATCGACTTCCGGATGAGGGCGATCGGCGGGGTGGCGGGGTTCTCGCTGGACACCGCCTCCCAGCAGATCCTCCACCTGCGCAGCGGGGGCCTGCCCCGGCTGGTGAGCGTCTACTGCCACAACGCGCTCACGCTCGCCATGCTCCGGCAGGAGCGCCAGCCCAAGCTGGACACGCTCCGCCTGGCCGTGAAGAGCAAGAGCTACCTCTCTCCGGAGAGAGCGCGCGCCCTGCTCAACGCCGGCTGATCGCCACGGGGGCCTCCGCCGGGCTGGCCTCGGGCAGGGGCAGGAGGACGCGGAGCGTGGTGCCGCGCCCCAGCTCGCTCTCCACCTGGATCTCCCCGCGCATGGACTGGATGGTGGCGTGGCAGATGGAGAGGCCCAGCCCCGTGCCCTCCCCCGCCTCCTGGGTGGTGAAGAAGGGCTCGAAGATGCGGGGCAGGAGCTCCGGCGCGATCCCCTGGCCGGTGTCGCTCACCTCGACGACGGCGCGCCCGTCCGCGCCCCGGGAAGTCCTCACGCGGACCTCGTAGCGCTCGGGCTGGCCCTCGGGGGTGGCCTGGGCGGCGTTGAGCAGCAGGTTGAGGAAGACCTGGCCCAGGCGCCCCTCGTCTCCCAGCACCGGCTCCTTCAGCGCATAGTCCCGTACCACGCGAGCGCGCCGGCTCAGCTGCGGCGCCACCACCTCCAGCGCCCGGTCGAGCACCGCGTGGAGATCCACCCGCGTCGGGGGCTCGGTCTGCACGCGGGCGAGCGTCTTGAGCGCCTGGACGATCGTGCGCACCCGCTCCGCGCCATGGAGCGCGTCGGTGAGCGCCTCCTCCACCTCCTGCCAGCGCTCGCGCTCCTCCTCGCGCTTCGTCAGCTCTCGCAGCTCCTGGGAGAGGTAGCGGAGGTTGGAGAGGATGTAGGCCAGCGGGTTGTTGATCTCGTGCCCCACGCCGGAGGCCAGCGTCCCCACCGCCACCAGCTTCTCCGCGTGGGCGAGCCGATCCTGGGTGGCCTCGAGCTGCTGGAGGCGCAGGGCCAGCTCCGCGGTGCGCTCGTCCACGCGCGCCTGCAGCTGGCGCTCGCGCTGGCGGGATCTGTAGAGCCGGAGCCACACCATGCCGGCCGCGAAGAGCACCATGGCCAGGCCGAGCCCCACGCGGAACGGGCGTGTCTCGAAGAAGCGAGGCTGCAGGTGGAACACCAGCTCCGCGCGCCGCGCGGGCGGACCGCCCCGCGTGGAGAAGGCCTCGACGGAGAAGCGGTGCTCTCCCGGCGGCAGGCGCGTGTAGTACGCGACGCGCTGGGTGCCGGCCTCCACCCATTGCGCGTCAATGCCCTCCAGCTTGTAGCGGAAGCGCACCCGCTCCGGGGAGACCAGGGCGGGGGTGGTGTAGTGGAGCTCGACTCGGCCCTCTCCGGGAGGGATGCGCGACCACTCGGAGGCGGGCAGGGGATGCCGGTCCACCCACAGCTCCTCGATGCGCACCGGGGGGAGGGCGACGGGCGGCTTCTCCTGCCGCGAATCGTAGACGACGGCGCCGCGGATGGTGGGGAACCACAGCCGGCCATCGCGGGCGCGGAGCCCCGCGGGGCCGCCCAGGGCGTTGCACTCCTCGGCGCGCATCCCATCCTCCCGGCCGTAGACGTAGGAGGTGACGCGCTCCAGCAGCCCATCCGCCACGGCCTCCAGCTCCTGCAGGGAGACGCGGAAGATGCCCTTGTTGCAGGTCATCCACAGGTTGCCCTTCCCATCGGGGAGGATCTGGAAGACGACGTCATCGAAGAGCCCCTGGGCGCGGGACAGGCGATCAAAGCGGCCATCCTTCCAGCGGAAGAGGCCGTCCGTGGTGCCGATCCAGAGCGTCCTTCCGTCCTCGTGGAGGCCTCGGATGTCGCCGTCGATCGGGGTGCCCTGGGAGGACAGCGTGGAGACGCGGCCCTCGGAGAACCAGGCCAGGCCGCCCCCCTCGGTGCCGATCCAGAACCCTCCGGCCGCTCGCCGCTCCAGCACGCGGATGACGGCGCCCAGCACCTTGTCCTCCGGGGCGACCCGCTTGAAGTGGCTCCCCTCCCAGCGGACGAGCCCCTCCTGGGTGGTAGCCCAGAGCGTACCGTGCTCGTCTTCGTAGACGGGCTGTCCGAAGGCGCTCCTCGGGGCCATGCCCTGCTCGGGGATGCGGGTGAACGTGCCCTCGCGCCAGCGGATGAGGCCCCTGCGCGTGGCGAACCAGAGGCTCCCGTCGCGCCCCTCGGCGCTGCCGAAGACGAGATCGTCCAGCAGCCCCTCCTGGGAGGTCCAGGTCGTCATGCTCCCGTCCTTCCACCGGGAGATGCCGCCGCCCAGGGTGCTGAACCAGAGGCTGCCGTCACGCGCCTCGCGCAGGGCGCTCACCATGTCGTGCCCCAGCCCCTCGGGGGGGCCGTACGGGGTGAAGGGGGCGTCCTTGAGGCGGTGCAGGCCGCTCATGCCCATGCCCAGCCAGAGGCTCCCCTCGGCGTCCTCCAGCAGGGAGAAGATCGAGATGGCGCCCAGCCCGTTGGTGGCGTCCAGGATGGAGCGCCGGCCGTCCACCAGGCGCAGCAGCCCGTAGCCCCTGCTCGCCACCCAGAGCGCGCCCCGGCGATCCACCAGCAACACCGAGATGGGGCTGCCGGGTCGGCTCGCCTCCGGCACCGGCTGCATCACTCCGTCCCGCAGGCGGTACACGATGCCGGCCTGATCCCCGGCCCAGAGGACGCCCTGCGCATCCACCGCCATCGCGGACACCAGGGGGAGCGGCCCCGGGAAGGGAGGGCCTGGGAGGAACACCGAGCCATTCCAGCGCTGCAGGCCCTGGGGCGAGGCCAGCCAGAGGCTGCCATCCCCGGCCTCCGCGAGCGCCAGCACCCGATCGCTGGCCAGCCCCTGCGCTGACTTCCAGACCTGGAAGCGGCCGTTGACCATCCGCACGAGCCCGCTGCCGAGGGTGGCGATCCACAGGCCCCCGTCCCGGGCTGGCAGCAGCTGGTGCACCTCGCGTTCGATGACGCCCTCTGGGAGCGGCGCGCGAAAGAAGCGCCCCTCGCGCAGGCCGGCCAGCCCGCGGTTCGTGTTGATCCACAGCGTGCCCTCTCGGTCCAGGGCCAGGGCCGTGATGGCGCGGTCCGGCAGGGCCGGCGTGTTCACCGGATCGAAGACCTTGAAGCGCACCCCATCGAAGCGCGCCAGGCCCTCGTAGGTGCCGGCCCAGAGGTAGCCGTCCGGCGTCTGCGCGAGGGCCGCGGTGGTGTTCTGCGGCAGCCCCTCGTCCGTCTGCCAGACGCGGTGGGGGAACTGGTTGAGCGCCTTCTGCGGCTCCAGGGCCGAGGCGCTCCCCGCCACGAGCAGCGCCGCGATCAGCCCCGCGCGCAGGCACGCGCGCGCGTGAGCAGAGGCTGAAGAAGGGCTGAGCCCCTCGCGGTGGCTTGCGGAGCTACGGCTCATGGTGTGTTGACGTTGATTCTACGCGGGGGCCTCCACGCAAGTCCGTGACGCGGGCACGCCGTCATACCGGGACGCCCTGCCCATCGTCCAGCACCCCTGCCAGCGTGTCTCGTGAGCGAGGGAATTGCCCCCTCCTCGCTGGAGGCGAATGCCGCCGCGCGGGCGATGCACCTTTCCATGGCCAGCGCCGCGGCCAGCCGGCGGATGCCACGAGTGGATGTGACGATGCAGGCAGGCGAGGACTGCACCCCCAGGTCCAACGCCCCCGATGACTACCGGTGCTTCACCCTCGATCCAGGGCTCTCACAGGCCCAGGACGTCCGCGCAGCTTCTCCAGCACGGCGCGCTGAGCCGCGCTCCGCCCGCGGGCTGACGCGGCCCGTGGGGAGGCGCGGCGGGAATCGAACCCGCGCCGGGCGGTGCGAAACCTCTAGCAGAATCGCGCCCTTACCTCGTAACCGCCCGGAATGCTTAGAGCGTCTTTCAGAATTAAGCCGACGCGGGATTCCCCCGAGGGAGCAGCCCCTCGGGCTTTAATTTTGAAACACGGTCTAAGCGCTCTCGGGCCGTGCTCGCGGCGCGCGTTCCTGCCGCGCCTGCTGGCGGCGCTGGCCATGGCGCTGCCGTTCTGGCGCGCGCTACGGGGCCGCCATGCGTTCGAGAGGCCCAGGCCCGGGGTTTGGGGGCCCCGTGGGCGTGGCGGCGCTGTTTTAGAGCCCTGGGAGCGGCTAGCGCCGTGCTCCCCTGGCGCGCTCGCTTGCCCGGTTTCCGCACTGCCAAGCTGCGGGCGTGCTCCATAGGCCCGAGTTGGAGCTGATCGACGCGCGCACCACCGCGCCGAACTGGGGGCGGCGACGATGGCGGCCACAAGAGGCTCTCATGTGGCAAGGACGGCTGCGCCCATGATGAGGAGGGCTCCCCGCCGGTTTGCGGTGCCCCGCGCCAACCCACCCCGCAGGAACCGTGAGCCCCTGGCGCAGCGGAGACAGTCATCCGCCTGGGGTGCGTCACAACACGCGGGCGGCGCGGGCCTCCTCCAGCGTGTACTCCCGCCCGACGGTGGTGAAGGGGCCTGTCTTCTGGATGAGCCACGCGCGGGAGCCCGGAGGCATGTAGAAGTCCTCCTCGAAGGGCGCCAGCCCCAGGTGGCGCAGGTAATCCTTGAGCATCTCAAAGGTGAAGCGGTCCCTCACCCGGCGCGCCTGATACCGTTCCACCTGCTCGAAGGCAAAGGGCTCGCCAGACTGGTCGAAGACCCAGCGGCCTCCATCATTGGAAGCGCCCAGGGCGCGCACATAGTTGTTGAGTTTCCCCGGCTGCTTCGGGCCGTACACATCCAGCATCACCGCCCCATAGCGGACACCTTGATTCTTGCGCAGCGTGTGGGGCACAGCAACCACCCGCAGGCACCGGATGCTCAGCCAGCGGGCCATGTAGCTCATGGGGCTGGCGGCATCCGTCCCAGTCCACACGCTGTTGACGTAGGCGGTCCAGGCGCTGCGCGTGGGGATGAACAGGTAGCGCCGCTGCCTCTCGCCACTGGTCAGAGGCAGCAGGCGGGAGAGCACTTGCTCCAGGGTGCCCGAGACGGGGAGCACCTCCACGGTGAAGCCATCGGACGCCACCAGCCCCCGCTGCCACGAGGCGAAGGCTTGCGCCGCCTGCTCCGCCCCCAGTTCCAAAAAGCCCATCGTCGAGGTGACAGGCGCCCAGCGGTCCTCCAGCAGCAGCCCCTTCATCTCTTGCGTCATTCCGGCACGCCTCCTCCCTCAGGGATGATGATCAGGATGACCTCGCCTTCTGGGTCGTTGGCGGTGAGGCGCGACTGGTGGCCAGGACCACGGCCCGAAGCAGGTGAGTCATACTCCACATCATAGCGACGGCCCTTGTAGTCGAATTGGAGGTCCGGCCGATTGATTCCCACGCGCGCCCTGTTCTCCAGGTTGAGCTGCTGCTGGTTCACCCGGATGTTCTCGGCGCCTCGCTCCTTCAGGAACTCGATGTCCGCCTGGAGTTGCGCATTTTGCCTGGGGCTGGGGCTGATGGGACGGTCCGTCGGGCGTAAGTCTGGCACGTCCGGTTTGACGGTGATGTCCTGACGCAGGCGCGGGCCAGCGGACACCTGCGGTGTTGGGTTCTTGCCCGTGAGGGCTTGGACCAGTTCGGGTGAGGGCGCGAGAGTGCCCGGCGCCGGAGGGGGCGGTGCTGGCGCCGGAGCGGGCTCTGGAGCACGAGCCACGGCCCTCGCCGCAGGGGTCGGTGCTGGCGCTGGAGCGGGTTCTGGAGCAGGCGCCACATCTCTCGGCGGAGCGGGCGGAGCCTCCACCCTGCCAGGGCGCACCGGCTCCACCGGCTCCGGGACACCCCACCCGGGCACCGGCCGCGTGGCGGTCATCAACTTCCCAGCAGCCACTCCCACCGCCAGCGCCGTGAAGAACTCCTGGGCCGCGCCGAGCTGGGACACCTCCTGCCCGGTGAACATCTCCTGGCCACTGCCCATCTGCCACCCGCGCTCCAGCGCGAAGTGCAGCGGGTTGGAGTCCCTGGCCAACCCATACA
>JAFGNZ010000146.1 GCA_016926755.1 Myxococcaceae bacterium
ACCTCGCGCACGTGGCGGCTCTCGGTGGAGGTGAAGACCTTGATGGCCTCCGGGATGATGGCGCCCGCCAGCGTCCCGCAGGTGATGATGGCCGACAGCTTCCACCACAGCGTGGTGTCACCGGCCAGGTCGGGGATGAGCAGGTAGCTGACCACGAACGTCAGCGCCACGGAGACGATGGACGTGAGCCACACCAGGAACGTCAGCGGGTGCTCGAAGTTCATCTTGTCCACCTCCTTGTACTTGCCGTTCTGGATCACCTCGTTGACGAAGTAGGACAGCAGGCTGGCCACCACCATCACGATGCGCATCACGAAGATCCACACCAGCAGCTGCACCTGGAACGCCGGGGGCACCGCCAGCAGGATGAAGGTGATGAGCGCCACGCCCGTCACGCCGTAGGTCTCGAAGCCGTCCGCCGAGGGGCCCACGCTGTCGCCCGCGTTGTCGCCCGTGCAGTCGGCGATCACGCCCGGGTTGCGCGCGTCGTCTTCCTTGATCTTGAAGACGATCTTCATCAGGTCCGAGCCGATGTCCGCGATCTTCGTGAAGATACCGCCCGCGATGCGCAGCACCGAGGCGCCCAGCGACTCGCCGATGGCGAAGCCGATGAAGCACGGGCCGGCGAAGTCGCTCGGCACGAAGAGCAGGATGATGAGCATGATCAGCAGCTCGGTGCTGATCAGCACCATGCCGATGGACATGCCCGCCTGCAGCGGGATCGCGTAGGTGGGGTAGGGCTTGCCGCGCAGGCTGGCGAACGCGGTGCGGCTGTTGGCGAAGGTGTTCACCCGGATGCCGAACCACGCCACGCCGTAGCTGCCCGCGATGCCGATGAGGCTGAACAGCAGGATGGCCAGCAGCTTGGCCGGCGACTCGCTCAGCATGTGCTGGAGGAAGCCGAAGTAGCCGATCATCACCACCAGCAGCAGCCCCCACAGCCCGAGGATGAACTTGCCCTGGGTGATGAGGTACGTCTTGCAGGTCTCGTAGATGAGCTCGGAGATCTCCAGCATGGACCTGTGCACGGGCAGGTTCTTGAGCTGGCCGTACTGGAGGAAGCCGAAGCCCAGGCCGAGCACGCACACCACGATGCCGCCCAGCAGCAGCTGGTGGCCGGTGAGCGCGCCGTTGAGGAACGACTGGGAGGCGAAGTCCGGCAGGACGAGGTCCGCCTCGCTGGCGCGGGCGGTGCTACCGGCGAACAGGGCCAGGAGTCCGAAGACCCGGGCGACCGTGCCGGTGACGCTCTTCCGGAGGGCGTCCATCCGTGAAACGGTGGGTGTCATTGGGGTGCAACTCCTCAAGAGACTCGTCTGTGACGCGTGGCCCGGGGAGGCGCCGCGTGTCGGGAAGAACAGGGGAGAATGTCGAGGGGTTGGCCGCCAGCGAGCGGGGACACCGCACGCCGACGCTTCAGCACAGCCTCGCCCTTCGGAGCCGCGAAGAGCCCAGAAGGCGGCGCCCATTAACACGGGCAAGGTATGGAAGTCGAATCCAACGTGAGCCGGCGTTCAGGGCGGGTGTCCCCAGGCAGACCCCACAGGGCGTGAGCGCTCCCGGGAGCGCCGGGAAGTGCCCGGATTTTCAGGGCCGGAGCTGCGGGAAGCAGCCCTCCCAGGCGGGGAGGCGCTCCGCCACCCGCAGGCTGTGTACCGCACGATCGAAGGGCAGGGGCCCTCCCCCGAGGTCTACCGGTCTCCCGTAGGCCGCCACCCGGAGGACGTTCCCGTTGGAGGCCACTGCCGCATGCAACGCTTGACTGTCCCCCAGCCTCAGCGCCCGCGACCACTCCCTGGCCCCCACGCCCTCACTGGCGACAGGCCCTGTTTCCTCGAGGCCAGCCCCACCATCCCCATCCCCGCCTTCCGCCCCCATACGCCCCGACTGCCCCCTGCCCTTCAACCGCACGGCTGCCATGTGCAAGCGCACTGCCAGCGACGCGGCGCGGCGGATCCCTCGGGAAGACGCGGGCATGGGGGGGCGCGCGCGGACAGGAGCGCTCCACTGCCGGTAAAAAACTCCCGGATCCCGGGGACTCAACAAGGGCAAGCCGCAAAAAGAACGCGCCCGCCTGGGCTGCAACCCAGCGGCGGGCGCGTGCGGGGTGGCCTTCACTCACCCCGTGGAGCAAGGCACGGTGGACTAGTTCACCTTGACCTGGAGCTCCTTCAGGATCTCATCGCCGCGCGAGAGCGTCACCGTCCAGTTGCCCGGCTTGTTCAGGCGCACGCCCGGCCACTGGCGCGAGCGCAGGCCCTCTTTGAGGATCAGGTCCTTCGTCTCACGCACGGTGTCACCCTGCTTCACCTGCAGCTGCACGTCCTCGTAGGTGTCACCCTGCGGCACCAGATAGGACAGCCACAGCGTCACCCGGGAGTTGGCCTTCACGCCCGCGGCGGTGTCCACCTCGGCGATGCACTCGTTCTTGGTGGAGCCCTCCTGCTTGCCCACCTCGGTGCAGAGCTTGGCGTCGAGGATGATCGGGCCGCCGCCCTGGCCCTTCAGGTAGTAGTCCACCGTGCTCTTCGCCGCGTCGGCGCTCGGCTTCGCCGCCGGAGCGGCGCTCGGGGCCTCATCCTGGGCCAGCGCCACGGGTGACAGGGACAGCGCCGCAAACACCACACTCCGGGTCAGCATCTTCTTCATTTGAACAGCTCCCCTCCGTTGAGAGCCGGGCTCATGCCGGCTCGGTGGGAGCGTCTAGCACGAAACACCGCCCCTCCAAGGCCCCGGCAGGGTAGGCGTGCAGCGGTGGAGGTGGGCCTGCTCGCTCGGACTTCATTGCCGCACTCGTGGCGCCCGCCGTGAAGCGGGGCTGCAGCTTTGGGCGATACACGCTGCAATCTGTTGCACGGCGCAGCATGTGAGGGATTGGCCGCCTGCCTGTGCCAAGGTATGGAGAGGGGTTGGGTGAATAAAGCCGGGGGAGCGGCGTCGGGCGGGACATGATCCGAACGCTCGTCGTGCTTGTAGCGCTGGGGCCGCTGGCGGCCTTTTCGCGGGAGCAACGCAGCGCGACACCGGGCAGGCAGATTGCCGCGCGGGCCAGCCAGCTGGTCGGCGTCCGCGACCTGCGCTCGGTGGATGGGAGGATGCCGGACGACTGCACGGGGCTGGTGCGCCTGGCGTACGAGAGCGCCGGGATCCACCTGATGGACGGCGCGGGAGTGCGCGGGGACAACGGCGTCACCGCCATCTACCGGAAGGCGCGCAGCCGGGGCGCGGTGCACCGCGGCCGGCCCAAGCCTGGAGATCTCGTCTTCTTCCGGGAGACGTACGACCGGAACCGGGATGGGCGGCGCAACGATGGCCTGACGCACGTCGGCGTGGTGGAGCGTGTGGAGGGCAACGGGCAGATCACCATCGTCCATCGCGGGAGCAAGGGCGTGGCGCGCACGCGGATGAACCTCCGGCACCCCAAGGTCCACCGCGCGCAGCGGGGCGGGGCCATCGTGAACGACTACCTCCGCCAGGCCTCGCGCAAGCAGCGCGCGTACGTGACGGGGGAGCTCTTCGCGGGCTTCGCCTCCCCGGGGCCGCTGACGCGCGGCGGCACCGTCGCGTCACGGAGATGAAACCCCCCGCGGGCAGGTGCACTTCGGGTTTTCCTCAAGTGCGAAGGGGCGGGTTTGTCGCTCAAGTGCGGGCGCCGCGAGGGGATGTCAGCCCCCTGCGGCATGACTCGCGTCCATGAGTGAGCCCATGAGCTGTGGCATCGCCTGCGTGAACCGCACCCTGAGTGTGCTCGCCGCCGTGTGGGGGCTGGTGCCGATGGTGCTCGTTGCCACCAGCATGGAGGCGGCCCCCCTGGAGGAGCGCGCGCAGGCCCCGGCGGTGGGCCCCCAGCGGCCGGAGCTGCGGGAGCCCTGTCCGCTCGGCGAGGCGCGGGGGCTGGCCCGCACCCTCTGCCTCGCCACCGCTCACCCGAACAGGAAGAAGGACAGGGTGACGAACGGCAGGTAGAGCAGGAAGGCCAGCAGGAGGAAGCCGAGGATGTCCTTGAACTCCAGCCGCGCCACCGCCAGCAGCGGCAGCGCCCAGAAGGGCTGGATCAGATCCGTGGCCATGTCCCCCCACGCGTACGCCAGCACCACCTTCTCCGGCGCCACCCCCAGCGAGTCCGCCGCGCTCAGCAGGTAGGGCGCCTCGATGGCCCACTTCGAGCCCCCCGAGGGCACGAAGTAGTTCACCACCCCGCTGTAGAGGTAGACGATGGCCGGGAACGTCTCGCGCGTGGAGAGCGACACGAACAGCTCGCCGATGCGGTCCGTCAGCCCCGTGGCCTTGAAGATGCCGTAGATGCCCGCGTACAGCGGGAACTGCAGGACGATGCCGTGCAGCACGCTGCCAGCCTCCTCGCTGGCCTTGAGCAGCCGCGCCGGCGTGGCGTGCAGCAGCACCGCCAGCACCAGGAACAGGAAGTTCACCACGTTGAGGTTGATGGCGCGCCAGCCGCCGTTGAGCGCCAGGTGCCGGGCGAACCACGCCAGCCCCAGCACCCCGAAGGTGACGTTGAGCAGCCACGCGTGATCCAACCACACCGCGAAGCCGCGCTGCGCCGGGCGCTCCGGGGGAACGAAGTCCCCCAACTTCTCCAGCACCGCCGCCTCCACCCGCACCGTGCGCGCCGGCTTCGGGTGCAGCGCCCAGGCCAGCAGCGTCATCCCCGCCACCACCGCCACCGTGAGGCCCACGTTGAAGGCCGAGAAGAGCGTCCGGTCGATGGGCAGCACCCCCAGCTGCTTCTCCAGGAAGTGCCCCGGGGTGGCCACCAGCAGCGGCGCCGAGGCGGACAGCCCCGCGTGCCAGGTGGCCCCCAGCCCGAAGTAGGCGCACGCCACCAGCAGGCGGTAGTCCACGTCCGGCCGCCGCCGCACCATGAAGCGCACCAGCATGGCGCTGGCCACCAGGGACAGGCCCCAGTTGATGTAGGCCAGCGCCATGGAGACGAAGGCCATCAGCACCACCGCGCTCCGGGGGCCGCGCGCCAGCGCCGCCAGCCGCTCCAGCAGCGTGCGCACCGGCGCGGTGAGGGCCAGCAGGTAGCCGGTGAACATCACCAGCGCCATCTGCATGGAGAAGGGGAGCAGCTCCCAGAAGCCACCGCCCCACGCCCCCAGCACCTGCTCCGGGGGCGCCCCCGCCCACGCGACGGCGAGCCCCATCGTCAGCAGGCTGAGCAGCACGGCGATGGAGAACGCGCTGGGCACGAAGCGCGCGGAGAAGCGGCCGAGGCCTTCCGCGATGCGGACGAGGGTCTCCACGGGTGGACTCCAGTCAACAGAAGTGTGGGCCTTGGGGAGGAAGTGGGGACCAGGGTTTTACGGTAAGACAGGAGGGATGTCCCCTTCCGAGCGCGAGCGGGGGCTGGACGAGGCGGCGAGAGACGCGATAGCCCGGAGGCACCATGTTCCACCTGCTCAAGCTCGGCCCCGTGCAACTCTCCGAGGGCGCCACCAACGTGTACCTCAAGGTGACGGAGACGGGCGAGTTCGCCCCACCCGTCTTCGCGCTGGACGACGCGACGGGCGTGCAGGCCCTGCTCGAGGGAGTGGACGCCGCCAGCGTGAGCTGCGAGCCCGCCCTGGCCGCCGCCGCCGCGGGCCTGGGCCTCCAGGTGGACAGCCCTCCGCTGGAGGTGCTCTCCGCGCGCGCCGCCATCGCCACCTTCATGGCGTGGGAGCAGCGCAAGGTGGCCGGGCTCGGCCCGGACAAGGCGCTGCTCTTCGTCCAGGCGGCCACCGAGTTCTGGGAGGCGCGGCCCTGGAGCCACTGGGATGACAGCCAGCCCTTCCAGATCGCCGTCTCCGGGGCGTTCTCCCGCACCTACGAGGGCAGCGTCTTCGGTGGAGAGGAGGGCGGCGAGGGGATCGCCCTCTATGAGCAGGCGGGCGCGCTCCGGGTGCTGATGGACCTGCAGGGCAGCGGCAAGGCAGAGGCCGCCGCCTCGCTGCCCGCCATCGGCGTCACGCTGGACTCCCGGCCTGCCTACGCCATCGAGGCGCTCGCCGCCGCGGGCCGCGCCCCTCGCCTGCCGCTGCCGCTCAAGACAGGCCCCTCGGGCATCACCGTGCCCTCCGCCGTCGAGGCGCTGGTGCTGGTGGCCACCCTGCGGGCCGTGGCGCGCCTGGACCCGAGCCGGCAGGAGGCCGTCAGCACCGTGGTCGCGGGCAATGAGCAGATGGCGGTACGCGTCGTCGCGCCGCAGCCTCGTGTGCGCCACTGACGCACGCTCGCCGACCGGGCATCCAGCTTATCAGTGCTGCGCCACTTCACCTCTGGTACAGGAGGAGGGGAAAGCGTTGGCTACTGGACGGTAGGGGGTCTGGAGTGTCCCCTAGTGGCCAGCCGGGCGTGGAGAGGGGGCTGGCGCGTTCAAACGCAATCAAAGAGAACGGGGCTCCTCTCAGCCAGGGGCTCGAATGCGCACCCAGAAGACTTCAACCCGGAAGACTGTTCGCTCTGCCGGGGAGAGCGAGGCTGCTTCCGACAACCTCGACACCCGCCAGCTGCTCCGCATCCTCGCGGCGGTGCAGCGGGGGGACTTCACCGTCCGGATGCCAGTGGACGCGGTGGGCGTGGCAGGCAAGGTCGCCGACACCCTCAACGACATCATCGATCTCAACGAGCGCATGGCGAAGGAGTTCGAGCGCATTGGGACGATGGTCGGCAAGGAGGGCCGCATCACCCAGCGCGCGACGCTGGCCGGCTCGGTGGGCTCGTGGGCCGACTGCGTGGAGTCCGTGAACACGCTGGTGGCGGACCTGATCCAGCCGACCTCGGAGATGAGCCGCGTGATCGGCGCGGTGGCCAAGGGCGACCTGTCGCAGACGATGGCGCTCGAGGTGGACGGCCGCCTCCTCAAGGGCGAGTTCCTCCGCACGGCCCGGCTGGTGAACGGCATGGTGGAGCAGCTCGGCTCGTTCGCCTCGGAGGTGACGCGCGTGGCGCGCGAGGTGGGAACGGAAGGAAAGCTGGGCGGTCAGGCCAAGGTGAAGGGCGTGGCCGGTACGTGGAAGGACCTCACGGACAACGTGAACTCCATGGCCAGCAACCTGACGTCCCAGGTGCGAAACATCGCCGAGGTGACCACGGCGGTGGCTCGCGGCGACCTGTCCAAGAAGATCACCGTGGATGTGCGCGGGGAGATTCTCGAGTTGAAGAACACCATCAACACGATGGTGGACCAGCTGTCGTCGTTTGCCTCGGAGGTGACGCGCGTGGCGCGCGAGGTGGGTACGGAAGGAAAGCTGGGCGGTCAGGCCTTCGTGAAGGGCGTCGGCGGTACGTGGAAGGACCTGACCGACAACGTGAACTCCATGGCCAGCAACCTGACGTCTCAGGTGCGAAACATCGCCGAGGTGACCACGGCGGTGGCCAACGGGGACCTGTCCAAGAAGATCACCGTGGACGTGCGCGGGGAGATTCTCGAGCTGAAGAACACCATCAACACGATGGTGGACCAGCTGTCGTCGTTCGCCTCGGAAGTGACGCGCGTGGCACGCGAGGTGGGC
>JAFGNZ010000147.1 GCA_016926755.1 Myxococcaceae bacterium
CCGGGGGGGGGGGGGGGGGGGGTGGTGGATCTGGACGCGTTCCCGCCGTTCGCCGCGGGGAACGGGAAGTTCGGCGCCATCGAGATCACCCGGGGCTGCATCTACGCGTGCCGCTTCTGTCAGACGCCGTTCCTGAACAAGGCGCGCTTCCGGCACCGCGGCGTGCGCAACGTGGCCGAGTGGGCGCGGGTGCTGCGGCGCTCGGGGCGGCGGGACGTGCGCTTCATCACGCCCACGTCGCTGTCCTACGGCTCGGCGGACGAGGCGGTGAACCTGGCGGCGGTGGAGGAGCTGCTGGCGGCGCTCCAGGAGGCGATGGCGCCGGAGGGGCGGATCTTCTTCGGCACGTTCCCCTCGGAGGTGCGGCCGGAGCACGTGACGCCGGAGGCGCTGGCGCTGCTGAAGCGGTACGTGCACAACGACAACCTCATCATCGGCGGGCAGTCCGGCTCCGAGCGGATCCTCCGCGGCAGCCACCGGGGGCATGACACGGAGGCGGTGGTGCGGGCGGTGCGGCTCTCGTTGGAGGCGGGCTTCCTCCCCAACGTGGACTTCATCCTGGGGCTGCCGGAGGAGGCGCCGGAGGACGTCGACGCGACGATCCGGCTGATGGAGCAGCTGTCGGGCCTGGGAGCGCGGGTGCACGGGCACACGTTCATGCCCCTGCCGGGGACGCCGTACCGGGACGCGCCGCCGGGCCGGGTGGACGAGGAGACCCAGCGCCGGCTGGATCGGCTGGCCTCCGAAGGGCGCCTGTACGGGCACTGGAAGCAGCAGGTGGCGCTCGCCGAGCAGATCGTCCAGCGAAGACAGCCACGCGCGCGCGGGCGTGCTTGATTAGAATGGCGCGATGGCCGACGACGAACAGGCGCCCCCTTACTGGACCCTCATCTCGGTCCTGTTCAGCACCCAGCCGCTCACGCCCTCGCTGGCGATGACGCTGCACCAGACGGCGTACGAGCTCTACCAGCGGGGTGACGCGGTGGGACAGGTGGCGGGCGACCTGATCTCGGGCAAGGTGCGAAGCCTCGGGAAGGATGTCCACCTGGGGGGCATCACGGGGCCGGCGTTCGAGGCGGAGATCGACACGGAGCGCGGCTCGGGGATGGTGAGGTTCCTGCTGACGCGGCAGGGGCTGGAGCTGATGCAAGCCAGACCACCTCCGCCCAGAGCAAAGCCTCCACTCCTCAACTGAGCGGGTGGGCCGCCGAGCCCCCGCTGTCAGCGCCGGGGCCATCCCGAGAAGAAGAGCTGAATCCCATCGCGCCGAGGCGGCTATAATCCAGGCATGAGCCAGCTGCCGCCGCAGCAGCAGAAGTCGCCGGCCCCCGCCGCGCGCGTCGTCAAGCACAGCGCCATCGAGGGACTGATGCGCGGCCACGGGATCACCCCCGGCACCATGGACATGGCGCAGGTCATCGAGCTGTGTGGCGGCATCGGCGGCCTCCCGGCCGAGGTGCCGGCGGACCGGTTCTCGGCCCTGCTCGAGTGGTTGGCGCGGCGCTACTTCCCCAGCCGGCCGCTGCCCGAGGGGCTGCGGAGCGTGGGGATGCGCATGCTGCACGGCTATCGCGAGACGCTGCTCGGGAAGATCCAGCTCAAGGCGCTGAACCTGATGGGCCCGGACCGGCTGATGCGCAAGCTGGGCGAGTTCATCGGGCGCAACAGCAACTTCGGCGAGCGCACCTCCGAGCAGGTGGGCCCCCAGCACTACCGCGTCCACTTCCGAGGCGTCCCCGTCCCCCCCGAGTTCTACCAGGGGCTGTGCGAGGCCGCCTTCGACATCATGGAAGTGAAGGGCGTGCGCATCACCATCGAGCGGCTGGGCCCCGAGGACGTGGACTTCGACCTCCGCTGGGGATGACCTCGGGGCCTGGCTCGTGCGGGCCTAGAACTGGTGGGCCTCGGTGGACTCGGTGAGGGCCAGGGTGCTGGAGCAGCCGCCGGAGATGACCTCGGTCACCTGGTCGAAGTAGCCCGTGCCCACCTCGCGCTGGTGGCGCGTGGCGGTGTAGCCCTCCTTCTCCGCGGCGAACTCGCGCTGCTGCAGCGCCGAGTACGCGGCCATGCCCTGATCCTTGTACGTCCGCGCCAGCTCGTACATGGCGAAGTTGAGCGCGTGGAAGCCGGCCAGGGTGACGAACTGGAACTTGTAGCCCATGGCGCCCAGCTCGCGCTGGAACTTCGCGATGGTGGCGTCGTCCAGGTGCTTCTTCCAGTTGAAGGACGGCGAGCAGTTGTACGCCAGCAGCTTGCCCGGGAACTTCGCGTGGATGCCCTCGGCGAACTGCTTCGCCTGTTTCAGGTCCGGCGTGCTCGTCTCGCACCAGACGAGGTCCGCGTACGGCGCGTACGCCAGGCCGCGCGCGATGGCGCACTCCAGCCCGCCCTTGAGGCGGAAGAAGCCCTCGGCCGAGCGCCCCGCCTGCTTGTCGATGAAGGGGTGATCATACTCGTCCGCGTCGCTCATCAGCAGCTTGGCGCTGTCGGCGTCCGTGCGCGCCACCAGGATCGTCGGCACGCCCATCACGTCCGCGGCCAGGCGCGCCGCCGTCAGCGTGCGGATGAACTGGCTGGTGGGCACCAGCACCTTGCCGCCCATGTGGCCACACTTCTTCTCGCTGGCGAGCTGATCCTCGAAGTGCACGCCCGCCGCGCCCGCCTCGATCATCGACTTCATCAGCTCGAAGGCGTTGAGCGGACCGCCAAAGCCCGCCTCGGCGTCCGCGAGGATGGGCGCGAACCAGTACCGGTCATCCCGGCCCTCGGCGTGATCGATCTGGTCCGCCCTGCGCAGCGCGGAGTTGATGCGGCGCACCACCGTGGGGACGCTGTCCACCGGGTAGAGGCTCTGATCCGGGTACATCTGCCCGGCGGTGTTGGCGTCGGCCGCCACCTGCCAGCCCGAGAGGTAGATGGCCTTGAGGCCCGCGCGCACCATCTGCACGGCCTGGTTGCCGGTGAGCGCGCCCAGGGCGTTGACGAAGTCCTCGGTGTTCAGCATCTCCCAGAGCCGCCGGGCGCCCAGCTCCGCCAGCGTGTAGCTGATGCGGATGGAGCCGCGCAGCTTCTCCACGTCCTTCGGGGTGTAGCCGCGGGTGATCCCCTCGAAGCGCCGCGCGTGGAGCTTCGCGTGAGGGGAAGAGTCAGGGGGGGTGGTCGTAGCGTCGTACATGCGCAAGCTCCTCTCGTGCGGTGGTCAGGACTGCGGGTCCAAGGCCTCGTAGGCCGGAAGGGTGAGGAAGTCCTCGAAGGTGGGCGCGGTGGACAGGCGCTCGAAGAGGGTGCGGGCCTGGGCGAACCGCTCCTCGCCGTAGCGCCGCGGCGCGCCCTCTCGCATGAGGCGGGCCACCTCCTCGGCGTACAGCTCCCGGAACAGCTCCGGGGTGACGTGGCGCCCGTCCTGCAGGGTGACGCCGTGGTGGATCCACTGCCACACCAGGGCGCGGGAGATCTCCGCGGTGGCCGCGTCCTCCATCAGGTTGTAGAGGGGCACGCAGCCCAGGCCTCCGAGCCAGGCGGCCATGTACTGGACGCCCACGCGGATGTCGTGGCGCAGGCTCTCCTCCGTGCGCGTGCCCGAGGGGACGGCGAGCAGCTCCTGCTCGCCCACCTTCACGTCCTCGCGGAGGTTGTCCAGCTGGTTGGGGCCCTTCAGGTGCGCGTCGAACACCGAGCGCGCCAGGGGGACGAGGCCCGGGTGGGCCACCCAGGTGCCGTCATGGCCGTTCTTCACCTCGCGCAGCTTGTCGGCGCGCACCTGGGCCAGCGCGGCCTCGCTGGCGACCGGATCGCCCTTGATGGGGATGAAGGCCGCCATGCCGCCCATGGCGTGGACGCCGCGGCGGTGGCACGTCTGGATGAGCAGGCGCGAGTAGGCATCCAGGAAGGCCTTGTCCATCGTCACCTGCCCGCGGTCCGGCAGGACGAAGGCCGGATCCGTCTGCAGCTTCTTGATGAAGCTGAAGATGTAGTCCCAGCGGCCGCAGTTCAGGCCGGCCGAGTGCTCGCGCAGCTCGTAGAGGATCTCGTGCATCTCGAAGGCCGCTGGCAGCGTCTCGATGAGCACGGTGGCCTTGATGGTGCCGCGCGCGAGGCCCAGCTCGCTCTGGGCCAGGTGGAACACGTCGTTCCACAGCCGGGCCTCCAGGTGGCTCTCCAGCTTGGGCAGGTAGAAGTAGGGGCCG
>JAFGNZ010000148.1 GCA_016926755.1 Myxococcaceae bacterium
CGCTGGCCCACGAGCTTCTTGTTCTGCTCGCGGTTGATGCGCTTCTGGATGGCCATGATCTCGCGCCAGCGGCGCTCGATGGTCTTCGGGGGCACCTTGTTCGGCAGATCGAAGGCCGCGGTGCCCTCTTCGTCCGAGTACTGGAAGACGCCCAGCCGCTCGAAGCGCTGCGTCTTCACGAACTCCTTGAGCAGCTCGAAGTCCTCTTCCGTCTCTCCGGGCAGGCCGACGATCATCGACGTGCGCATCACGAGCCCTGGCACGCGGGTGCGCAGCTTCGTCAGCAGATCCGTGAGGAACTGGGAGTTGCGGCCGCGCTTCATGGACATGAGCAGCTTGTCGCTGGCGTGCTGGAGCGGCATGTCCAGGTACCTGGCGATCTTCTTCTCTGTCGCCATGACCTCGATGAGCTCGTCCGGGAAGACGCGCGGGTAGGCGTAGTGCAGGCGGATCCACCGCACGTCGACCTTGACCAGCTCCTTGAGCAGCTCATGGAGCTTGGGCTTGCCGGGCAGATCGTGCCCGTAGGCGGTGAGGTCCTGCGCCACCAGGTTCAGCTCCTGCACGCCCTGGTCCGCGAGGCGCTGCGCCTCCGCGATGATGTCGCCCACGGGCCGCGAGCGCTGGCCGCCGCGCAGCGTGGGGATGATGCAGAAGGCGCAGGCGTTGTCGCAGCCTTCGGACACCTTGAGGTACGCGGTGTACGAGGGCATCGAGTTCTCGCGCGGCGTGCGCGCGTCGTGGATGTACTCCGGATCGGGGATGACCTGGCGAGGGGAGGCCTCGGCGGCGAGCAGGTCACCGATCTGGGCGTAGGCGCCGGTGCCGAGGAAGTGATCCACCTCGGGCATCTCCTTGGCCAGCTCGCCGCCGTAGCGCTGGGACAGGCAGCCCGTCACGACGAGGGTGCCGCAGGCGCCGTTCTTCTTGAACTCGGCCATCTCCAGGATGGAGTCCACGGACTCCTGCTTGGCGGGGCCAATGAAGGCGCAGGTGTTGACGACGATGACCTGGGCCTCGGCGGGATCCTGGACGAGGTGGTAGCCGCGCTGCTTGAGGGTGCCGAGCATCACCTCGGAGTCCACCCGGTTCTTCGGGCAGCCGAGGGTCATCATGTAGAGGCTCTTGGTGTCTTGCTGCACTGCGCCTACCGCTTTCCGAGTTCGGTTCGCTCGAAGTGGTCTCCACTCCAAGCGAAGTTGATGGTTGCGCCGTTCGAGTAACCGATGCTCAAGGCGCCCTCTTCATCCAGATTGACGGAGAGGGCTCGGCCCAGCGCACATGTGGCGGCCGGCCACTCGAGCGCACGCTGTGCTGTCCTGCCCTTTCCCATGACGAGGTAGAGCCCCAGCCGGAGCTCCAGGTCCGAGTCGCACTTGCCCTCGACGGCATAGGGATCCTTGCCCGAGACGACGGTGAGGAGGGTCCGCCCGCCCGGCAGGGTGAGCGACTCGGGAACGTTGACGTCGACCTTCTCGGGCTCCACCGAGTCTGTCGCCACCACGCTCCTCAGCGACTCGGAGGTCAGGGGCCTGCTCGCCTCGACCCAGACCGGATAATGGAGCAGGCCCCAGCCCAGCCAGGCGCCGCGAGTCGCCTCCAGGGCGGTGACGTCTTCGGGGGGCTTGAGCTTGAGGCCCTTGCGGAACTCGTCGGACAGCTTGAGCGCGTCGCCGATCATGCCCCCATCCTTGCAGTTGGAGACAGTGGTGGGCTGCTGGCCCACCGCGTCCTGGTCCTCGAAGGAGATGCAGAGGTCGAAGACGAGCGGGTCGGTGGCGGGGAAGCGGGGGAAGGCGGTGGCGGGAATGGCAATCTCGAGGTTCAGCTTGTCGTCCTTGCGCTGAACACCGACGTCGACCTGCTCCTGGGCGAAGGTGGAGGTTCCACTCTCCGGAGCCGAGGCGCGCTTGCCATCGAAGGCGAACCGGAAGGTATTGCCGGTGGCGGTGGTGCCGGCACCAGGAAAGAAGAGGGTGAGGGTGACTTGATCTCCCGCGAGGAGCTGGTCGTCCGTGGCCTCTACCGCCACATAGAGCGTCTCCTTGCGCGAGGCGACCCGGGCGGTGAAGGACGCGGAGGCCTCCGCGGTGGCGGGCGGGCGCAGGTTCAGCGCCGAGCCGAATTCCTTGAATCTGCCATCCAGCTTGGGGGCCCTGGCGAGCGCGGGCACGGTCTTGTTGGTCGGGCGCTCCTGGGCCTGGGCGGGGGCTACCGCGAGCGCGAGCAGGAGCGGCAGGGAGGGGAGGGCTGCGCGCATGGCTAGTCCCGGAAGTTGGTGAACTGCATGTCCAGCTTGAGCCGATCCTGCTCCTTGCGGAACAGGGCAATGGCGGCCTGCAGGTCATCCCTGTTCTTGCCCGTGACGCGGAGCTGGTCTGCCTGGATGGAGCCCTGGAGCTTCAGCTTGGACTCCTTGAGGAGCTTGATGAGCTCCTTGGCCTTCTCCACGGGGATGCCCTGCTGGAGCCGGATGGGCTGCTTGACGTTGTGCAGGCCTGTCTTTTCGATCTCCAGGAACTCGAGCGCGCGCAGGGAGATCCCGCGCTTGGCCAGCCTGGCCAGGAGGACCTCCTTGGCGGCCTGGACGCGGTCCTCGCTGTTGGCCTTGACCGTCAGCACTGTATTGTCCGGGGCGAGCACGATGTCCGCCTGGGCACCCTGGAAGTCATAGCGGGTGCTGAGCTCCTTCTTGGTCTGGTTGACCGCGTTGTCGAGCTCGGCCAGGTCGATCTTGGAGACGACGTCGAAGGAAGGCATGGGCGCCAGGGCCCTTATCACACCTTGACGACCATGGGCACCACCAGCGGGCGCTTGGCGGTGAAGAGCTTGAAGGCACGGCGGACGGCGCGGGTCAGCTCCTCTCGTACCAGGGCGTCATCCCCGCGCAGCTGTGGGGAGAGCTGGAGGAAGAGGTTCCGGGCCTCGTCGGCCACTCGGGGCAGCAGCACCTGTTCATCGAGTGACAGTCCGTGGCCCGAGAGCTGGGGCCCGGCCATCAGGGCGAGGGAGGCGCGATCGATGACGAGGGCGGCGACGACGAGGCCTGTCTCGGCCAGCTTCGTGCGCTCTTGAAGCGCCTCGGGCGTCACCACCCCGCCGCTGTAGAGGTCCTTGTGGACGCGGCCGACTGGGACGCTGCCAGCGAAGCGCCCCCGGCCTTCCTCGAAGGTGATGAGGTCGCCGTCCTGGGCCAGCAGGAGCTGCTCGGGGGCGAGTCCGGCCTCGCGCCCGGTGGCCAGGTGGCGGTGGAGGTGGCGCAGCTCTCCATGAATGGGGATGAAGTGGCGGGGCCGGACGAGATCCAGCACTCGGCGCTGTTGGGGTTGGCTGGCGTGTCCGGAGACGTGGATGCCCGGCTCCACCTGTGCGTAGACGATGCGAGCACCCGTCCAGTGGAGCTGGTCGAGCAGGGCCCCCACCGCGCGCTCATTGCCGGGGATGGGGCGGGAGCTGAGGATGACCATGTCTCCGGGCTCGAGCCGTATGGCGCCGTTTCCGGCCGCGAGCTGGGCCAGGCCGGCGCGCGCTTCGCCCTGGGCCCCGGTGGAGAGCAGCATGACGCGGCCGGGGGGCAGGCCAGGTACGGCATCCAGGGGGATGAAGAGGTTCTCAGGCACGTCGAGATAGCCGAGCTTTCGAGCCAGCTCGACGTTGCGCGCCATGCTGCGGCCCTGGAGGGCCACCTTGCGCCCGAGCTGCTCGGCCAGCTTCAGCACGGTGCGCACGCGGTGGAGGTTGGAGGCGAAGAGCGCGACGACGATGCGGCCCTGGGCCTCACGGAAGAGGCGGTCGAAGGTCTGCTCGACCACGCGCTCGCTGCCCGTCTCGTTGGTGAACTCCGAGTTGGTGGAGTCAGAGAGGAGGCAGAGGACACCCTGCTCACCAGCTTCACCCCAGCGCTCGAGGTCCGTGCGCAGGCCATCGATGGGGTCCGGGTCCAGCTTGAAGTCCCCGGTATGGATGATGGTGCCCTCGGGGGTGCGGACGATGTAGCCCACGGCATCCGGCACGGTATGGGTGACGCGGCTGGCCTCGACAGTGAAGACGGAGCCTACGGGGAAGGGCGTGCGCGGCTCGATCTCGCGCAGGTCCGCGACGACGCCCAGCTCCTCCAGGCGTTGGCGAGCCATGGCGAGGGTGAAGCGAGTGCCGTAGACAGGGACAGGCACTTCGTTGAGCAGGTAGGGGAGGGCGCCCGTGTGATCCTCGTGCCCGTGAGTCAGGACGATGCCCTTGAGCTGGGACGCGTTCCGCCGCAGGTGGGTGAAGTCCGGGACGATGATGTCCACACCAGGGGCGGCTTCCGATGGGAACATCAGGCCAGCGTCGACGAGGAGCATCTCGCCGCGGCAGGCGATCACCATGGCGTTGAGGCCGATCTCGCCGAGCCCTCCGAGTGGAATCACATGGAGCATGTCCTACTCATTATGGATGGCAGCCCGGCGCCGCCCGAGCGTTTTGAGCAGGCGCTCGCACTCTTGCCTGGCGAAAGAGGCGGATTTCCCATGGCGAGTGTCCGAGGGGCCGTGCTCAAGGCGTCGAGGGGGGCTCGGCAGGCGGCCGGGAGATCCACGATGCGATGAAGATGTCCAGGTCGCCGCGCAGCACGTCCTTTACGCGTGGCGTCCCCGCGCCGGTGCGAGGGTCTTCCACACGGGCACCACGGCCCGTGAAGTAGCGCCGCGCCTCGTCCGTGCTCCCTCCCTGGCCGGACAGCACCCGCGTAGCGATGTCCTTCATCTCGTTCAGCTCTCCCGAGCCCGTCAGGGTGAGCACGCGGCCGGTGGAGGCATCCTTCACCGTCACCTCTGATCGCACGCGCTCCAGGAAGGCGCCCTCGTGCTTCTTCACCGGGCGGCCCTCCACCTCCAGATTGTCCACGTCCTCGGGCGTACCGCCCCGGTGCACGCGGACGTAGGCGCGTTGCCGCTTCTCGTCCTCGATGCGCCGGTGCATGCCGGCCTCGCCCGCAAGGAAGCCGTAGGCACCAGGCCCCGCGATGCGTACGACGACGCGGGCGGGATCTTCTGCCTCGGCCACCAACATGGCCTCGTATCCACGCTTCTCCGCCCAGCCGAGATACATGGTGGCCAGCTCCTGGACCCACGCGTCCTGCGCCTCCATCGCCTCACTGGCGCAGATGTCCACCAGCGCCTCGGTGTCGCTCGCGGAAGCGCCCGAGGCGTGGAGGGCCTCGGCCATCTGTACCTCTCGCGCCACGTCTTCCACCTGCTTCGCCGCGGATGCGAGCTGCACCTCGTTCTTCGCCTCGCGTACCAGCCGCCGCGCGAAGGTGGCGGCCTGCTCCAGCCGCTCCAATTCGTTGATTTGTGCCTCTACGGCACGGAAGGCGCGGAGGGTCGACGCCGCGCGCTCCGGGTCGTCCCACAGGTTGGGGGCTTGCGTCTCGGCCAGGAGCTGGTTGCGTTTCTCCTCGAGCTGTGGCCGTGCGGCGGAGACTGACAGCGCGCGGGCTCGCCCCACCAACCGGTCCATCTCATGCAGCAGGGACTTGCGGTCCAGCCGGCGCTTGACAGCGGCAGCCTTGGGCGTGGGCAGTGAGAGCTGTGCCGTTGCCTCACGAGGGGGCGCCAGCGGTTCGGCCACGGCCACGACCTTGCCTCCAGGGCGAGCCTCCACGCGCACGGGGGTTCCGGGACGCAGCGGCCTGCGGGCGATCTCCACGGCGAGCGCGGCGGTGAGCGTCTTCTCGATCTCCCGCTGCAGGTAGCGCGCGCCAAACTGGGGCGAGTAGCCGCGCTCGACCAGCAGGTCCACGACTTCCGGCGTCACCTCCACATCCAGCGCGCGAGCGCGGATACCCTCACGCTCCAGCACCCGCCCCACCTCACGCTGGGCAATCTTGCGGATCTCGACTTTCGTCAGTGGCCGGAAGTGGCAGATGGCGTCGAAGCGGTTGAGAAACTCCGGACGGAACGCCTCGCCGATGCGCCGGTCCACCTCGGAGACGAGCTCCTCCTCACGGCGGTTGCCCGCGAAGCCCAGTGCTGGCTCGCGGTACACCTCGGCGCCGACGTTGGACGTGGCCACGATGAGCGTGTTGTTGCAGGAGACCGTCTCGCCAGCGCCGTTGACGAAGGTGCCCTCGTCGAAGAGCTGGAGGAAGCGGTCGTGAACGCTGCGCGCTGCCTTCTCGAACTCGTCCAGCAGCAGCACGGTGAACACCTTGCCGTCGAGCAGATGGGTCAGCTCTCCGCGCTTCGTCTCCATTGCGGGGGCCCAGGAGGCTCCGAAGGGGACGCTCTCGTCACCATCGTTGGGAAAGTCCGCCATGTTGAGGCGCACCAGCCTGTCGGCGGAGCCGAAGAGGTACTCCGCGAGCAGCTTGGCGAGCTGCGTCTTGCCCACGCCCGTCGGTCCGGCGAAGAGGAACACGCCCAGGGGACGGCGCGGGTCGTTCAGGCCCGCCTTGAGCAGCGCCACCGAACGCAGCACCGCGGCCACCGCGTCTGTCTGCCCCAGCAGCCGCTCTCCGAAGAAGCGCTCCGTCTCCTCCAGATCCAGTGGCATCGCGTCATCCACCACGAAGCGCGGCAGCCGCGTGGCGGAGCAGAAGCGGGTGAGCACATCCTCAGCACCCACCCGGTCCCGCGCCGCACCGGCAGCCTCGGCCGCCGTCTCCTTGAGCAGCTCGATGGCCTTGCGCGGCATGCGCTGGGCCAGGAGGAACTTCGCGGACAGTCGGAGCGCCAGATCGCACGCGGCCGGGTCGATGGGCAGGTGCATCTCGCGCTCCAGCTCTTCGGCCACGCGGCCGAGAATCCACCGGGAGCGCTCCAGAGGGGGCTCTTGCAGGGGGATGAGGTGGAGACGTTCGGCCAGGGCCTCGTCCGCGCGCAGCAACTCCTGTACGCGCTTGGGCTCGGTCTCGAAGATGAAGCGAACGCCCCCAGTCCGGAGGGCGCGGATGGCGACAGGCGCCAGCGGCCCCCCGAGTGCCAGAGGGAGATCTCGAATGTAGACGATGGGGCAGGGGTGCCGGCTCAGGTAGCCGAGCAGCTCCTCGAAGCTCTCGGCGGCCTGTCGCTGGGTGCTACGCGCCAGGATGTTGGCAGCGGACACTTCCACCATGCGGGCCTGGGTCAGCTCCGCGTCCACGCGGCCTTCGAAGATGCGGCGGGCCACCTCCTGGACGAGCGCGCTCTTTCCTACACCTGGCTCGCCAGAGAGCAGCGGGTGCTTGCCGCCTCGCGTGAGGATCCCCAGCACTTCCGCCACGGCGGAGTCCACGCCATGCGCTGGCGGAAGCCTCCCGTCGCGCGCGAGCGCGGTGAGGTCGCGGTCAATGAGTCGCTCGTTGTCCTCGCTCTTCCTCGTCGCCATGATGAAACGCCCCCGAGGGCGGTACTCTAGCCTGCTGAACCACAGTGGTGAGGAGACAATCCAATGCGGAAGGCGGAGGACTCGAACCTCAGACCGGGAGCCGGTCCGCACCCGCTAGCAACGGGGCCTGGTGCCATCACCAGTTCACGCTTCCAGAATCACTCGGAGCGAGGTGGAGTCGAACCACGGGCTACTTGAGCCCGCCTGGTTTCCAGCCAGGCTGCCGGCCACCCGGCACTCACGCTCCAGACTTCGGACAAGGAAGGCAGGGGACTCGAACCCCAAGCGTTGAACGCTCGCACCGCTTTCGAGACGGGCCGCCGGCCTCCGGCGTCGGCCTTCCAGAAAAATGCCGGCAGCAGCGGACCCGCCTGCCGGCGCGCGGGGAGGCTCTACGGGTTGGGGGCCGCCTCTGGCGCACCCCCGTTCCACCTGATGCTCCGATCCGGGGCGGAGCGGTGGCGGGGATCACCTCTGGTGTCCCCCCATTTACCCGGGCCTCACTCCTCCAACTCCGTGTGCCAGTACGCGACGTCACGGAGGAACTTCCGCCACGAGACGGGCATGCCCTTCTCGTAGGTGAAGGTGAAATGCAGCGACTCCGGCAGTCGCTTGGGCTTCACCGGTGTGGTGCGCAGCACCATCCCCGCCTGGGCCGGGGTCCGGTTGCCCTTCTTCTGGTTGCAGGGCACGCACGCGATGACGACGTTCTCCCAGGTCGTCTTGCCACCCTGGGCGCGCGGAGTGACATGGTCGTACGTGGCCTCCGGGCGCGAGACCTTCTTGCCGCAGTACTGGCACTTGCAACCGTCACGCACGTACACGTTGTCCCGGCTGAACTTGATGCCCCGCTGCCGCTGCCGGAAGAAGCTCACGAAGCGGATGATCGACGGCATCTTCAGCTCGAGGGTCACCGACCGGACGAAGCGGTCCTCGTACTCCTCGACCACCTCCACCTTGCCCTGCCAGATGAGCATCATCGCGCGTTGCCAGGGCACCCGCGCGACGGGCTCATATGCCTGGCTCAACACCAGCGTCTCCATGACACGGGTCCTTTCTGAGTAATGTCCGCGGCGAGGTTCGAACTCGCACCTGAGCTGGGTTTGAGCCAGCCGCCTCTCCCGATTGGGTCACGCGGACAGACGACGGGAGCTTCACAAGTGCCGCGAGCGGGATTCGAACCCGCAACCTCTGCATTCTGAGTGCAGCGCCTCTACCAAGGTTGGGCTACCGCGGCATAAGACTGGGACAGTGCCGGAAGAGGGAGTCGAACCCTCACCCTCCAGACTCTCGATCTGGCGCCTCTACCTGTTGGGCTACTCCGGCTTGAAGTGCACGCCCTGGGGATCGAACCCAGCGAAATCGGTGTGTGGGACCGACGCCGTCTCCAGCTGGCTCGGCGTGCAAAGAGAGTTGCGGAGCAGGGAGTCGAACCCTGTAGCCCTGGCGTATGAGACCCGGTGGGGCTGCCGGCCCCTCTCCGCAATGAAACGCTGCAGTGTGCTTCCGGCAGGATTCGAACCTGCGACCGTGCGCTTAGGACGCGCCCGCTCTTCATCCACTGAGCTACAGGGGCATGAAAGAAGCGGTCCCGGCAGGACTCGAACCTGCGACCCCACGGCTCGCAACCGTGTGCTCTCATCCACTGAGCTACGGAACCAGGATGAAAAAGGAAAAAGGAAGTGGACCCGCCGGGATTCGAACCCGGGTCGCTCGGGTGCAAACCGAGAGTTCTCCCGCTGAACTACGAGCCCATGAACCACGAAGCAGCCGGCGGGACTCGAACCCGCATCGTCCTGAGTGGCGCTCAGGTGCCTCACCTCTCGACCACGGCTGCGAAACACTGCGGGTGCTGCGAGTGCCCTCGGTCGGGATCGAACCGACGACCCCCGGTTTACGAAACCGGTGCTCTCCCAGCTGAGCTACAAGGGCATGGCAGGTCGCCAAGGAGTTGAACCCTGCACGCCCGGATTTGGAGACCAGGCTGCTCCCGGAGCGCGACCCACACGAGTGAAGAAAGGAGTGCCGTCCCCAGGAATCGAACCTGGTCCTCCTGTTTTTCAGACAGGCGCGCGAACCATCTACGCCAGGGCGGCAGAACCGTTGCTGCGAGCGCTCCTGCAGGGAATCGAACCCTGTTCACGCGGTAGACGGCCGCGCTGCGATCCAATCGCATCCAGGAGCAGAGAGGTCGGCTGGAGGGACTCGAACCCTCTCGAACCGGGGTCACGACCCGGTGGCTCACCCTTCGCCATCAGCCAACACAGTCGGGGCACCTGGAATCGAACCAGGACCGCTCGCGTATCAGACGAGTGTCCTACCATTGGACCATGCCCCGTGGTGCTACGAGTCTGGGTGGCAGGACTTGAACCTGCGACCTCGCGGATCCGAACCGCGCGCTCTGCCCAAGCTGAGCTACACCCAGAGAAAGAAGTCGGGATGACTGGATTCGAACCAGCGACCTCGCGCACCCCAAGCGCGCGCTCTCGTCCAAGCTGAGCTACATCCCGTGAAGCTGCTGCGAGTACCTCGTGCGGGAGTCGAACCCGCCTTCCCACAGTGAGGGTATGGTGTCCTATGCCGATAGACGAACGAGGCAGAAGTGAAGAGGCCTGTGCGGGAGTCGAACCCGCCATCAGACGGTTTTGCAGACCGCCGCCGCCCCAGGCGGAACAGGCCATATGTTGCTCGGCGGGAGGGACTCGAACCCTCAACCCCGCGGTTAACAGCCGCGTGCTCTGCCAGTTGAGCTACCACCGAATGTGCCGCGAGCACCGGGAGCAGGGGTCGAACCTGCATCTGCGGGGTCAGAGCCCGCCGTCCTGCCTGTTGGACGATCCCGGTAAGGTGAAGCGGGTGACGGGACTCGAACCCGTATTGCCGGCTTGGGGGGCCGGAGTCTTGCCACTAGACGACACCCGCGTGTGCTGCGAGTACCCCCGGAGGGAATCGAACCCTCACCGTCCGCTTAAGAGGCGGATGCTCGACCAATGAGCTACGGAGGCGTTTGACCGCCCCCATGCAAGCGGGCGGACGAACTTCACCACTGCGATTCAGTTGTCAGAGAACAAGGAACTGCCTTGGAACTGCTGAGAGTGGGGACGCTGAGAGTCGAACTCAGAGGGCCGCCGTGCGGCTCCGGCTCTACAGGCCAGCGCGTCTCCGTAACGCTCTACATCCCCGTGAGGTGAAGCTCGGAAGACAGAGAGGCCGGGTTCCCTTT
The DNA here is from genome assembly GCA_016926755.1 of Myxococcaceae bacterium. Taxonomy (GTDB): domain Bacteria; phylum Myxococcota; class Myxococcia; order Myxococcales; family Myxococcaceae; genus Hyalangium. Next base: position 10,571 of record JAFGNZ010000148.1, read on the forward strand.
CGGGAGCCCGGCCTCTGGTCGACGGCGCCTCAGGAAGGGAAGAGGCGTCGACGTTCAGAGTCCGGGTGGACTGCCGGGATACTTCGCGGGTCCGGCGGAGAAAACCGGAGCGGCGACCAGGCGGGTGCGCGGGAGCGAATCGATGCAACCGGCAAAGTTGTCATGGTGCTTGGGGTTCATCGCGCTCTGCATCGTCACCGTCGCCATGGTCACCGCTCCTTTCATGGGGGAGAGACGCGGCCATAAATCATCCCTGACAAGCCGCATGGATTTTCCACGCGCTCGCTCGGGCCCGGGCTCGCTTATCAAGGTGAGCTGGACGCGTCTGGCTGAAAAAGAAAACGGCCCCGGAGCACGAGGCTCCGAGGCCGTCTTTATGTATCCATGGTGGGCGTTACCGACGTCAGATTCACCATCACATCACGCCGAACACCGTGCTTCACGAAGTCCTGGATGATGCGTGCCAGCGAGCCCCCGAGCAGTCCGATGAGGGGTAGGTGGGCACCTCCCTCGCAGGTTGCCTGACCCGCCTGGTCTTCCGCATCTGGGAAGAAGCGCTCGTCCCAGCGCACCAGACCGAAAGAGCCGTCCCCGGCGAGTGCTCCGTGCACGAGCGGCTTACTGGCCCTACGCGCGTAGTCACTGAGCACCTGCCTGCTCTCTCGATTGTCGAAGCAATCGACGAGCAGGTCCGCCCCACTGCACAGCGCCTCGACGTTGTCTCGGGTGAGCCGCACGCCGAAGGCCTCGGCCTTCACGCCGTGAAGGTTGAGGAGTTGGAGCTTGAGGGCCTCCGCCTTGTTCTTCCCCACCGAGGGCTTCACATACGCCTGCGCGAGCAGGTTCTTGGACTCCACCCGGTCGAAGTCGATGAAGGCGAGCGTTGCATCCAGGTTGCGGCACAGCACCGATGCCGTGGAGCCGATGGCCCCCACTCCACAGAAGACGATGCGCATGGTGCCTCCTCTGTCAGGCGCCGAAGGGGACCTTCGGACGCAGATAGATGCGCTCGTCGCCGCGCGGCCCGCGGAAGCGGTCCACGACGAAGCTCTGGAAGGCGTCGTCCCGCAGGTGAGCCAGGTGCATTCCCGGTACCCCACCGGAGCGCACTACCTCCACCGCGATGCGTCGCACGTCCGCATCCGACACGTTCCCGTCCAACTCAACGGGCATATCCGCGGACATCCCGTCGTAGGTGATGTTGAGGGTCGTCATCGCCTTCCATCCTTTCAGCCGGAGCGAAGCCTCAGAGACGCGGCTGCTCCAGGCGCCTGGGACGTCGAAAGCCTAGGGTTCCTGACATCTCCGGCTCTCCCCCCGTCGAAAGGAAGGCGTACAGGCGAGTATGCTCCGCCCTCATGAACAGGCTCCTTCCTGGTATCCGCGTCGTCCTGCCCCTGGTGGTCGTTCTGGGCACTGCTCTGACTGGCTGCGGAGATTCGCAGAATCCTCCGCCTCTCCTGCCTCCGTCGGACAAGAGCGTGCCGGTACGGTTCGACGTGACAGTCCCCGCCAACACCCCCTGCGGCGCCACAGTGGCCGTCATCGGCAATGATCCGGCCCTCGGGGATGGGAAGCCTCCTGGCCTTGCCCTGACTCGCGACGTGGATGGGCACTTCCGTGGCTCCGTCATGCTCCCTGTGCGGAAGGTGCTGCGCTACAACTTCGTGCTGACCAATCCCGACGCGCAGGAGCCCATCGCGTCCCACAATTACATCGTCGAGGATCGCCGGGACATCGCGCGCCAGTGGACCGTTCGCCAGTGGTCCGTCGCCGCTGACGAGTCCCAGACTCCCATCTCCTTCGTGGTGGAGGTGCCCGCCAACACGCCTCCGGACGCAGAGATCTGGCTCTCGGGCAACCAGCCAGAGTTGGGTAACTGGAATGGTGCCGGGGTGAAGCTGACGAAGGGCTCCACTGGTAACCGCTATGGAGGATGTGTGCCCTTCGCTACGGGCACCAACCTGGAGTTCAAGGTCACCCGTGGCTCCTGGGACTCTGTAGAGAAGGACTCCCAGGGCCGAGAGATCGACAACCACCTTCATACCGTGTCCGCTCCCGCCAAGGTGGAGGTTCAGGTGGGGAGCTGGCGTGACCTGGGGCCCGTCAACCCGCAGCCGGACACGCTCACCGGCAACATCAAGTACCACGACGTGGACGGCTCCGCCGTGGGCCTCAAGAACCGCAAGCTCATCGTCTGGTTGCCGCCCGGCTACGACACCCAGGTCAACACTCGCTACTCAGTGCTGTACATGCATGATGGACAGAACCTGATGAACGCCAAGACCGCTGCCTTCGGTGTCGAATGGGGTGTGGACGAGACGGCTCAGCGCCTCACCGAGGCCGGGCAGATGGAGTCCATCATCATCGTCGGTGTCTACAACACTGAGGATCGCATCCCCGAGTACACACAGGTTCCCACCGCCCAGTACGGCGGCGGCAAGGCGGAGGACTACGGACGGCTGCTGGTGGAGATCGTCAAGCCGTTCATCGACGATACCTACCGTACGAAGTCCGAGGCCCAGGACACGGGGGTCGCCGGATCTTCGTTGGGCGGGCTCGTGTCCATGTACTTCGGCATTACGCGCCCGGGCACCTTCACTCGGCTTGGCGTCGTTTCGCCCTCGGTGTGGTGGGCCGATCGCGACATCGTCACGCGCGTCAATGATCTCCCCGGAAAGCTGCCCCTGCGCATCTGGCTGGATATTGGAACCAACGAAGAGGGCACTGCGGCGGAGTCCCAGGAGACGGTAAACGACACGCGCGTGCTGCGGGACGCACTCCTCGCCAAGGGCTGGGTGCTGGATGCCGATCTCAAGTACCTCGAGGCCGAGGGGGCTCGGCACAACGAGGCAGCCTGGGCCGCACGGACAGAGCAGATCCTCAAGTTCCTGTATCCGCCCGCACCCTAACGTGGGACCAGCGGCTGGGCATGGCGGTGCGTACCCGCCAGGGCGTGAGCCCTGTCTATGTGTCCCCAGGGCATCTGATGGATCTCCCGACCGCCGTGGAGTGGGTCCTTCGCCTTTGCTCGCGCTACCGAGAGCCAGAGACGACGCGTCAGGCCCATCGCCTCGTGAATGCACTTCGCCGGCAGTCCCACAGCCAACCCTCTCAAGCGCGCGAACGTCGAGAACTCTAGAATGGTGAGGTGGGGCGCTGGGCTGGGCCAGGCGTATTCAGGAGCCCTGAAGGGGGAAGGGCTGGCCGGTGGGAGCCGCGAGCTCGCCCTCAGTGAGCTTGGCGGCCCATTGCCCGAGGAGCCGATGCGTCGAAAGCTGGTGGCAGGGCGGGCGGCCTTGCTCCTCACCGGTCGTGCTGGATCTCTGCCGGGCAGAGCGTGAACACCTTCGGGGCAATGAGGGAGGTCGTCTGATGGCCGAGAAGCATGACCCGATGCAGGCTCCCAATACGAATGCCCGGCAGGGGAGCACCCGGAGAGACGTGCCGCTGGAGGTTCGGCGTGCTCAGCGCCATGAGGCGCGCACGAGTCAGACCTACGCCGCGTTCATCAAGCATCTCTGTGAGCGAGGAGGCATGTCGCCGAGCGTTGCCGAGCGGACAGCTGTCTCGGTGCTTTGTGCGCTCGAGCAGCGGATTTTCGGCGAGGAGGCGAGGGACCTGGAGGCTCAGCTCCCGCAGAAGCTCACCGAGTTGCTGCACCGTTGTGAGCGGCACGAGAGCGGCCCACCCCCTCGCAAGTTCGGGCGTGCCGAAATGCTACGTATGGTGGGGGAGGAGCTCGGCCTGAAGCCCGAGGCCGTCGAGCCGGTGATTCGTGCGGTGTTCGACGCGATCCGGGATCAGGTCAGTGAGGGCGAAGTGGTGGAGGTCATGAACCAGCTCCCCGCCGATCTCCGCGACCTCTGGCGCCCGGTCGTATAGGGCTGGCACCCGGCTCGTGCCAGGCGCCTGAAATGAAGCGCGCCACCACCCCGGTGGAACCGGAGTGGTGGCGCGTGTGAATCAAGCCACCTTCAACAGCGGGGTCCGCATGACCCGCTCGACCCAGCCGGACTGGCTGGCACCGACCGCCGTCGGCGCGTCCAGCAGCGCCTTGAGCACCCGGGGGACCTGGTAGGGGTCCGCGAACTGATCCACCGACACATCGCTGAAGGGCACCCGGAGCTGGCTCGCGCACGAGCGCACGGTGTTACCTCGAGCGCTCGCCACGCTCACCAGCAGCGCCAACGCCGCCACGGTGTAGCCGCACTCCCGGAAGGCTCGGGCGAACTGGTCACCCGCCTCGCCCGCCTCGTCGCCCACGACGATGACGATGAGCTTCGCCCCCGCCGGCACAGCCACGCCATCCCGGTGCAGTGCATGCACCGCGGATGCGTGCGTCGTACCACCCGAAGCCTTGATGCCCTGCAGCATGTGCTGCACCGCCATGCGGCTGGCCGCCTTCGGCTTGAGCACCGTACCCACCGTATCGAACGACGCGATGTGCAACTTGTCCATGGGGAAGCCCGCGAGGATGCGCGAGAGCGCCTCCTTGGACTGCTCGATGGCGCCCTCCATGGAGCCGGACTTGTCGATGAGGAA
>JAFGNZ010000149.1 GCA_016926755.1 Myxococcaceae bacterium
GCGTCCGCCTCCTGGAAGGAGGAGAGGCCGGCGTAGGGGCTCTCGTCGATGCGCAGCTCTCGGGCGTAGCGGCCGGGCAGGAAGGGCTCCAGGGCTCGCAGCAGTGAGATCGCGTCCGGGAACCGCTGCTCCTTGTCCTTGCGCAGGCAGCGATCCACCACCTCTGCCAGCTCCGGTGGCACCTGCGGCGCGACGTCTCTCAGGCGCGGCATCGGCTCGTCGAGGAACGCCGTGATGGCGAGCTCGGGACCTCGCCGCGGATCCAGCGGGTGCTTCCCCGCGAGCATGCGGAACAGGATGATGCCCACCGCCCAGATGTCCGTGCGGTGATCGACCCGGACACCGTTGCCCCACTGCTCCGGCGACATGTACGACAGGGTCCCCAGCAAGACACCGCTGCGGGTCAGGTTGGCGGGCTCCTCTCCCTCGTCCAGCGCCGAGCCGGGCGCGCCCACGCTGGGGGCACGCGGACGCGCCACGGGGCTGCGCTCGGGCGAGCGGTCCGCGTCCTGGAGCACCTTGGCGATGCCGAAGTCCAGCACCTTGATGGAGCCGGACTCGGTGACGAAGATGTTGTCGGGCTTGAGGTCGCGGTGGACGATGCCCTGGGCGTGGGCGCACGCCAGCGCTCGCACCACCGGCACCATCAGCTCTACGGCGCGCTGGGGCGGAAGGCGCTGACCGGAGACGGCCTTGTGCAGCGGCTGACCCTGCAAGTACTCCAGCACCATGAAGGGGCTGCCCTGGAGCTCGCCCACCTCGTGGATGACCACGATGTTCTCGTGGCTGCAGCGCGCGGTGGTCCGCGCCTCGAGGATGAAGCGGCGCGCGGTCTCTGGATCCGTGGTGTGCAGGAACTTGATCGCCACGCGGCGGCCGAGCCGGGTGTCGCGGGCGAGGAAGACCGTGCCCATGCCGCCGCTGCCGAGCTGGCGGATCAGCTCATACTGGTGGATGCGCCTGCCGGGCGAGGGGATGCTGGCCGGGCCCGAGGAGCTCAGCGCCGCGGCCGCGCTGGGAGTGAAGGTGGGGGGGAGGCTGCGATTCGGGGGGGGCGTGCCCTCTCGAGGGGCCATGGCTCCGCCCACCGCCGGGGGGGCGGGGAGGGGCCGGAGCACGGCACCCGCTTCGTTCTGGTTCATGGTCTGGTGTCGTCCAGTCGGCTTGCAGTGGCGAACTGGGGTCTGGTGATGCTGTCGAGAGCGCTCAGACCCCTCCGAGTGTCTCCGAGCCCCCGCTCGCCAGATCACCAACCACCATCATCCCCGGCCCAAGGTCGGAGACAGGCAGTGCTCATAGATAATGAGCGGGACGATGGGCGGAAGTGGGCAGCCCTCCCGGACGGGAGGTGTGTCGACTTCGTGGCACCCTTTCTCGCGAAATGAGATCAGGCCGTCGGCGCGAACTCGATGCGGCCGAGCAGCTCGTCGGTGCTGACCACCTTCACCTGCAGGGGCATGCCAATGGTGAAGGTGCGCCCCCGGCCGACGAGCGACGTCTCTCTCTCGTCCGGCTGGAAGGGGCCTCCCTCCAGCGCGTCCACGGGCACCACGCCCTCCACCAGCATGTCGTCCAACTGGACGATCAGGCCAAAGGGCTTCACGCGCGTGATGCGCGCCAGGTAGCGCTGGCCCACGTGCGAGGCCATCAGCCGGGCCTCGAGCACGCGGTGCCGGTCCTGCTCGGCGCGCGAGGCGGCGCGGGCCCGCGCGTTGATGTGGTGCGCGAGCTGCTCCACGGCGGGATCCTGGTGCGCGAAGTCCCGGCGGCCGCGCAGGTACTGCTTGAGGGTGCGGTGGACGGCGAGATCCGCGTACCGGCGGATGGGAGAGGTGAAGTGCAGGTACCACTTCGCCCCCAGGCCGAAGTGCCCGGAGGGCACCACCGTGTAGCGCGCCGTGCCCAGCGAGCGCCTCAGCACCGAGCGCAGCGCCGGCTCCGCGGTGCAGCCGGAGATCTGCCGATCGAACGCGCCCAGCCCCAGCGGGGTGAGCCGGCCGCCGAAGCCCGCCGCGAACCCCGAGTGCTGCGCGAAGGCCGAAAGGTCCATCACCCGCTGCGGCTCCGGCTCGTCCTGGATGCGGTAGAGGGCCGGCAGGCCTCGGGCCAGCATCCACTCCGCGATGGCCTCGTTGGCGGCCACCATGAAGCGCTCGATCATCTTGTGCGCGGAGGTGGGCGGCACGTTCTCGAGGCCGGAGACCTGGCCCGTCTCGGCGTCGAAGGTGAAGCGCGCCTCCTCGCGCGCCATCTCGATGCCGCCGCGCCCGGCCCGGGCCACCGCCAGCCGCGCCGCCGCCGCGCGGAACCACGGCAGGGCCTCGCGCACCGGCGCCATGGGCTCGGACACCACGCCCCGGTCCAGGAAGTCCGCCACCTCGTCGTAGTTCAGCCGCGCCCAGGAGCGGATGAGGCTCTCGTACACGTCCGCCGCGGTGACGCGCCCCTCCGCGTCGATGCGCAGCTCCACCGTCAGGCACAGCCGCTCCTCGCCCGGCACCAGGCTCAGCCAGTGCGCGGACAGCTCCTCGGGGAGCATGGGCAGCACGTGGCCGGCCAGGTACACGCTGGTGGCGCGCTCACGCGCGGCCTGATCCAGCGCCGTGTCCGCGGAGACGAACTCCGCCACGTCCGCGATGGAGACCAGCAGGCGCAGCGCCCCGTCCTCCCCCGCGGGCAGCACGCTGATGGCGTCGTCGATGTCCCGCGTGGACGGCGCATCCACGGTGACGGTGGGCAGCGCGCGCAAGTCTCTCCGGGCGCCCAGCGCGTGCGGCACGGCCTGGACCTTCCGGGCCTCCTCGAGCACCTCCGGCGCGAAGCCCTGGCGCAGGCCGTGGCGGGCAATCACGCGCTCGATGGAATGGTCCGCTCCGGGCTCCAGCTTGCGCAGCAGCACCACCTTGCCCTCGGCCACGCGCGCCACCACCGTGTCTCCGTGACGCAGCTCGGCGCCGCTCGACTCCAGGGGCCAGTCGGAGCTGGCCACCGCCCGATCGATGCGCAGCTGCGGGGCGCCCTTGCGCATCACCACCTCGCCGAACACCTCCTGGCGCACGCGCTGGAGCAACGTGAGCCCGCTCGCGGCCCAGCGCCCATCGGCGCCCTGGCTCACCGTGGCGGAGACGACGTCATCCGCGAGGAAGGAGGCCAGCTCGGGCGGAGGGATGAACGCGGAGAGCACCTCCCCTGAAGGAGGAGGCTGCGCGACGAAGAAGCCGAACCCACGGGGGTGGACGTCGATGCGGCCGGTGAGGGTACGCGAAGGGGCAGGGGGGCTCATGAAGTGGGGCGCGGATGCTACCCGCTCACCGCCTCGCGAGGACTGCGCGCGTGTGAAGTGAAACAGGCCAATCCGTGAAAACCTCTTGATTCACACCAGATAATACATCTCCGGCAACTGTGGGATTCAAAAATTACAAGCCAGTCGTTACATCTCGTTGACTTTATCCGTTAATTTGAATTATTCATGGCATCCCCCATCTTCTGAGGAGTCGGGAATGACCCGTAGTTTCAGCTGGAAGAGCGGTCTGTTGCTGGGTTCCCTGGTTGCGTTCACTGGGTGCACGAGTGCGGAGAACAAGGAGGCCGAGCAGCCGGCTCCGGTGGAGCAGCAGGCCCAGAAGCGCTGCGTCACGGAGGATCTGAGCGCGGCGGAGGTGGAGCAGGTCGAGGCCACGCTGCGTGAGAACCGCTCGGCGTTCGCGCTGCCGACCGGCTCGGTGACCATCCCGGTCTACGCCCACGTCATCTACAGCGGCACGTCGGGCAACATCTCCGACACGATGATCGCCAACCAGATCTCCGTCCTGAACGCGGCCTACGCGAACACCCCGTTCAAGTTCAGCCTGGCCGCGACGACCCGCACCAACAACTCGACCTGGTACACCGCCGGTCCGGGCACCGCGGCCGAGACGGCGATGAAGACCGCGCTGCGCCAGGGCACCGCGGATGACCTGAACATGTACATCAGCAACCCGGGCGGTGGCCTCCTGGGCTGGGCGACGTTCCCGTCGTCGTACGCGAGCAAGCCTCTGGCTGACGGCGTGGTGGTCCTCAACCAGTCGCTGCCGGGCGGCACCGCGACCCCGTACCACCTGGGCGACACGGCCACCCACGAGGTGGGCCACTGGCTCGGCCTGTACCACACCTTCCAGGGTGGCTGCGCCCGCCAGGCCACGGGCGGCGACGGCGTGAGTGACACGCCGGCCGAGAAGTCCGCTGCCTACGGCTGCCCGACTGGCCGCGACACCTGCACCAACCTGGCCGGCCTGGACCCGATCTACAACTTCATGGACTACACCGACGACGCCTGCATGAACCAGTTCACCTCGGGCCAGATCTCCCGCATGGACTCCATGTGGACGTCGTACCGCGCTGGCAAGTAGTCCTCGCCTGACCCGCCTCTCGTAGCTCCCGACGCCGGGGTGATCCGCTCACCTCGGCGTCGTCTTTTTGCGGGCGGAAGTCCTCTCGGCGCGCATCACTCGACGCCGTACTGGTCCGAGGAGGTGACCGGGCGCGGAGGGGGCATGACGGGCATGTAGCAGCTGCCCTGCCAGGCGTAGGTGTAGTCCGGGCACTGCGGAGTGAGGACCCAGCAGCCGCTTCGGATCTCCACCTCGCCCCTCGAGCAAGGCGGTCGGCGCTGCCCAGGGAGAGGAGTCTTGGGCATCTTGCGGCCCGCGATCGGCAGGTGCGTCTCCGGATCCATCACCGACACGAGGACGAGCTCTGAGCCGTCCGCGAGGTTCACCCAGTCATCCATCGTGCCTGCATCCGGTGCCGCCTGCACGATGGTGGGGGGCGGCGGCGGTCCATTTCGCTCCCACCACATGCTCAGGGTCAGCACCAGGCCGGCGACGAGCCAGGGCACCCACCTCAGCTGTTGCTCGGAGGACCCGGCACTCTCGGGAGGTGCCAGGGCCTGCGAGCGCTCCTGGGGCCCCTGTCGCGCCGCTCGGGCCTTGCCGGCAGCCTCCCGCCGCTCGGCGGCGAGCACTGCCGCTCTCTCCCTCCGGCGCGGGCGGTGGCCCCGCATGGAGGCAGGGTTGGAGTCCTCGGCGGGCCACGGCCCGTGCTCCGCCGTCTCCCAGGCGAACAAGGGCTGATCCGCCTCGGGCCCAGCGCTGCGGGCTGCTTGCTCCAGCGCCTCGGCCAGGGCCTGGACGGTGCCGCGCGCTTCGGGCCTCACGGAGAGCATCCGGAGGATCAGCGCGTCGAGCTGCGGAGCCACGCGCGGGTTGAGCGACGCCGGAGGCCGAGCGCCCGCCCCGTCCACCTGCCAGACACCTTCGATGTCCTCGCCGGGATCCGTCGGTGGCGGGTACTCGTCCGTCACCAGTCGGTACGCGGTCACTCCCAGCGAGAACAGGTCATCCGCCAGCCCCGCGCAGTAGTGCGTGCCGGGGTGATGGGAGTTGCGCAGGAGGAACTGCCAGGCCTCGGGACTGCGGTAGGCGGGCGTCCCCGGAGGCAGCGGCCGCCACGTGAGGACGGGGGCCCCCTCGTAGTTCCCCGAGCCGAAGTCCGTCAGCAGGGTGCGGCCATCCCCCTCCCGCACCAACATGTTGTCTCCCTTCACGTCGCGGTGGACGCCCTCCGCGCGCTCGGTGGCGTCGAGGGCTCGCGCCAGCTGCGCCAGCATCTCGAGCGCCCTGCGCGAGGACGGGTTGTGCGTGGCGGCCCACTCGTAGAGCGGCGTGCCCTCCACCCACTCCATGGCGATGTACGGGTAGATCCTGCCCGAGGGCGACCGCCACTCCCCGTGGTCCTTCGGGCGCGGAACGCTCGGGTGGTGGATGCGAGACAGCAGCTCCACCTCGCGCTTGAAGCGGGGCTCCTGCTCGTACACCGCGATCTTGAGCGCCACGAGCCCGGAGTGCTCCTCGCCGGCTCTCTCGGCGCGGTAGACGACCCCGTAGCTGCCTCGGCCTCGCCGGCTCACCACGCGCCAGGGGCCGACGAGCGTGCCGGGAGGGAGAAAGGCCGGGTGCAGATCCGGTGGGGACGGGAGCTCCATCTGAAGACCTCGTGGTGGACGGCCACCTGTTGCGGGGGGGAGGCCTACTCAGGAAGTAGGCTGGAGACAACCCGCTCTTATAGGTATGAGCGCCACGAAGTTCAACAGGCACCGCGAGGGACCTGGCTTGGAGCGATGATTTCCCTGAAGGAGGGTTGACGTGGCTTGGCGATAGAGAGAGCGTGCGCCGCGCTCCATGCCCCGCTCCCTGGCAAGCAAGATCCTCCTGGTCCTCGCCATCCTCGTCGGAGGAGTGGTGGGCGCGGCGGGCTTCACGTTCGCCTATGCCCAGGGGACCTCGTACCTGACGGATGACCCGGCGGCGTGCGCCAACTGCCACGTGATGAACGAGCAGTACGCGGGCTGGGAGAAGGCGAGCCACCACACCGTGGCCGTCTGCAACGACTGCCACGCCCCGAAGGACTTCCTGGGCAAGTACTACACCAAGGCGCTCAACGGCTGGCACCACTCGGTGGCCTTCACGACGGGGGACTTCCCCGAGCCCATCCGCATCACCGCGCGCAACCGCGAGGTGACCGAGGGCCAGTGCCGTTACTGCCACCAGGAGATCGTCCAGGCCATTGATCAGGTGCCGCCCCCCGCCCCGGCCAGCGCCTCCGCCCATGGGGGCGAGGACCGCCTCTCCTGCATCCGCTGCCACCGCTCCGTAGGCCACCCCGAAGAATGAGCTCCCAGAGGTAACGAACCGTGTCTGCCGCTCCCCCTGCCGAAGCCAAGGGTCTCCGCCGGCGCCTCCTGGCGCTGTACATCGCCGTGGGGCTCGTCTCCGCGCTGTCCATCGCGCTGCTCATCGCGCTGCTGATCAACATCTCCCAGCGCAAGCAGGAGGCGAAGAACCCGTTCTTCCGGGTGGTGGAGCTGACCGACGACACCGTGGATCCGGCGGTGTGGGGCAAGAACTTCCCCCTCCAGTATGACGGGTACAAGCGCACGGTGGACCAGGTGCGCACCCGCTACGGTGGGAGCGAGGCCGTGCCGCGCACGCCCTCCGAGGCCGATCCGCGCTCGGTGGTGGCGCAGAGCCGGCTGGAGGAGGATCCGCGGCTGAAGACGATGTGGGCCGGCTATGCCTTCTCGAAGGACTTTCGGGAGGAGCGCGGCCACGCGCACATGCTGTCGGACCAGACGTTCACCGAGCGCCAGCAGGTGACGCCGCAGCCGGGCACCTGCCTCAACTGCCATGCCTCCATGTACACGGCGTACAAGAAGGTGGGGGAGGGCGACATCACGAAGGGCTTCGAGAAGCTCAACGCGATGCCGTACTTCGAGGCCCGCAAGCTCGTGGAGCACCCGGTGGCGTGCATCGACTGCCACGAGCCGAGCACGATGCAGCTGCGCGTCACCCGGCCGGCCTTCATGGAGGGGATGGCGCGGCTCAAGGCGGCGCAGGGGGTGCAGGGCTACGACGTGAACCGGGACGCCACGCGCCAGGAGATGCGGGCCTTCGTCTGCGGCCAGTGCCATGACGAGTACTACTTCCAGGGCAAGGAGAAGCGCCTGACGTACCCGTGGGACAAGGGGCTGAAGATCGAGAACATCCTGGCCTACTACGAGGAGAACGGGCACGTGGACTGGACGCACGCGGACACGGGGGCGAAGGTGCTCAAGGCGCAGCACCCCGAGTTCGAGCTGTGGAACCAGGGCCTGCACGCGCGCTCGGGCGTGGCGTGCGCGGACTGCCACATGCCCTACCAGCGGGTGGGGGCGCTGAAGATCAGCGATCACCACGTGCGCAGCCCGCTGCTGAACATCCAGCGGGCGTGCCAGACGTGCCATCACTTCCCGGAGAGCGAGCTGCGCGCGCGGGTGGAGACGATCCAGGAGCGCACCTTCTACCTGCGCAACCAGGCGATGGACGCGCTGGTGGGGCTCATCCAGGACGTGAAGGCGGCGCGCGAGGCGGGCCGGCCGGAGGCGGAGCTGGCGCCGGTGCTGGCGCTGCAGCGGCGCGCGCAGTTCATGTTGGACTTCATCGAGGCGGAGAACTCGATGGGGTTCCACGCGCCGCAGGAGGCCGTGCGCATCCTCGCCGAGTCCATGCACGTGTCCCGCCAGGGGCAGATCCTCCTGAGGGATCCGAAGTTCCAGCCTCAGCTGCCGGCCCAGCCGCCGGCCAGGGCCACGGACGCGAGCACGGAGAAGCCCGCCTCCCACTGAGGCAGTGGCGCGGCGCTTCGGCGAGGGTTCTCGCCTGAGCCTGAGATTGACCAGCGGGTGGAAGTCCCGCCCGAGGAGGAAGTCGACCCCTCGGCCGGCTCACGCCGAGACAGCCCCTCTCACGGCCGGACGCTGGGTGTGGCGCTTGACGTACTCCACCAGCTGGGGATGCCCCTCGAGCAGCTTCCACGCCACACAGAACGCCCGGGCTCGGACGCGACGGGCGCCGACTTCTTCCAGGAGGGAACCCCGCGCCCCCACCTGTCCAGCAGTGGCCAAGCCTGCCCAGGAGTGCCCAACGCGGCCAGTCGCGTTGACGGTGGGCGCGGGGACGCGAGACAACGCGCCCCGTGCAGTGAGACACGGCGGCGGCCCCCGGTACGCGGGGCGCGCCGTTGTGAACGGCACCCGCAGCGCATCGCCTCTCCGTGTCCCCGGAGTGCGCGCGGCTCGCCTCCAGGGCTTCACGGCCGCTGGCCTCTCACGGCATGGCGCCGTGCGTCCTGGAGACAGGCGCGCGGCGCCTCACCTTGAGCAGTCGGGAGAGTTTCAGCCGTGAAGGGGCAAGGCGAAGAACAGGACGACATCCTGCGGGCCATCTACGA
>JAFGNZ010000150.1 GCA_016926755.1 Myxococcaceae bacterium
CCCGTCTCGACCGCGGCCACGAACGCCCGTTGCAGGATGTCACCGCTGGTCTCCAGGGGGCGTGTCCACGGGTTGATGCAGTAGCCGAAGCCCAGGAGGACCCTGGCCCTGAGGCCGACGAGGCCCCGGGTCTCGACGAGCTCGTAGCCGAGCTGCCCGAAGCGGTAGCCCTCCTGGTACCGGCCGAAGTGTGCGCAGAGCACCATCCCGAAGAAGACGTAGACCATGCACGAGCTGTCCGCGTTGCCGTACCGCAGGCTCAGCTCCACGCCGTGGCAGAGGATGAGGCAGAGCAGGCGCCAGTCCGTGTACATGGCGGGGTTGATGAGGGCCACCAGCACACTCATGATGGCCCGTGCCTCCGGGTCGCTCATCGGCGGCAGATCCAGCAGCTCCTCCGTCCGCCGCCCCCGCAGGCCCTCCTGCACCCGCGCGTATTCCTCCAGGACCTGCTCCCAGCTCGGGTGGGGTGGCAGCTCGAGGCCAAACAGGCGCAGGCTCTCGCGGGCCGTCGCCACGGCACGGTCATACTCCCCCCGCAGCTCGTGCAGGCAGAGCTTCTCCCCGAGGATGCGTGCCTTGTCCACGTGGCCCTGTGCGTGGCTCAGCAAGGGGGCCAGCAGCGCTTCCGCCTCCTCGAAGCGACTGTCCATGTACTCGCTCTGCACCCGCTCCAGGTACAGCTCCCGCGTCAGCTCGTAATGCGTCTCCCAGCTTCCAGGAGGCAGCTGCGCCAGGCCGGCCGCCAGGTAGCCGGCCGCGGCGGCGTAGGCCGTGGCGGCCTTGGCCTTCCTGCCCGCCAAGAGATCCAGCTCCGCCAGCCGCTCCTTCTCCCTCGGGTCCTCGAGGTGGGTGGCCCCCTGGTTGAGATGGTTGACGATGTCGAAGAGGTGCTCCGCCAGCGCCTCCCGCGGGGTGTTCTCCAGCAGCAGCCGGCCGATCCGCAGGTGGAGCCGGCCCCGCTCCTCCCCCGGGATGAGCGACCAGGCTGCCTGCTGCACCCGGTCATGGAGGAATTGGTACCTGTCTGCCTGGCGCAGCAGCACTCCCTCTCGGACCGCCTCCCACAGGCTGTGGTGCACCTCCTCTTCCGAGCGGCCGGAGACCACCGACAGGGTGGCGACGTCCGCGCTGTTGCCCACGCAGGCAGCCAGCTTCACGGCCTCCTGTGTGGCCTCCGGCAGGCGCCTCAGCTTCTCCGCCAGGAGGTCGACGACATCGTCGGCCAGGCTGCGGGCACGGATCCTCTCCATGTCCCACTTCCAGCGGGCGGCGCGCGGGTCGAACTCGAGGAGGTGCTCGCGCTGGAGCGTGGTGAGGAGCTGGGTGGCGAAGAAGGGGTTGCCGGCGCTCCTCTCGTGTATCAGCCGCGCCAGGGGCAAGGCTTCCTCGCGGGGGCAGCGCAGCGTGTCGGCGAGGAGCTGGCCCAGGTGCTCCAGCGAGAGCGGGCCGAGGGCCATGTCCACTATCTCCCCTCCCTCTCTGCCCACCGCCTCCGCCATCTGCCTCAGTGGGTGGACGGGCCCCACCTCGGTGTCCCGGTAGGCCCCGATCACGAAGAGGGAGTGGGTGTCCGCATGGGTGAGGACGTGCCGCAGCAGCTCCAGGCTGGCCGCATCCGCCCACTGGAGATCATCCAGGAAGAGGACGAGCGGATGCTCCTCGCGGGTGAAGATCTCGAGGAACTGCCGGAACACCAGGTGAAAGCGATTCTGCGCCTCCATCAGCGGCAGCTCTGGCACGGGGGGCTGCTCGCCCACGATGAGCCGGAGCTGGGGGATGAGCTCCACGAGGAGCCGGCCATTGAGGCCGAGCACCGCCCGCAGCCGCTCCCTCCATGCGGCGAGCTGCTCCTCGCTCCCAGTGAGCAGCTCCAGCACCAGCGCACGGAAGGCCTGGCCAAGGGTGGAGTAGGGAATGTCGCGCTTGTACTGGTCGAACTTGCCGGAGAGGAAGCGCTCGCGCGCGCCCGCCAGGGGCCTGTGCAGCTCGTTGACGAGAGCCGTCTTCCCAATGCCCGGGGGACCGTGGACCAGGGCCAGCACGGGCCTCCCCCTGGCCACCACCCGCTCGAAGGCAGCCAGCAGCCTGACCCTCTCTGCCTCGCGGCCATAGAGCCTGGGTGGAATCTGGAGGAGGTCGGAGATGTCCTCGGCCCCCAGGGCGAAGGGCTCGATATCGCCGCGGGTACGCCACTGCTCCAGGCAGCGCTCCAGGTCCGCCCGCAGGCCGCGGGCGATCTGGTACCTGTCCTCGGCGGCCTTGGCGAGCAGCCGCATGACGATGCGAGAGAGCACCGGCGGCAGGCCGGGGATGCGCTCCACCAGGAGCTGGGGCGTGCGGGCCAGGTGGCAGTGCACCCACTCCAGTGGATCACCTGCCTGGAAGGGATGGGCGCCTGCGAGCATCTGATAGAAGGTGAGGCCCAGGGAGTAGAGATCGGAGCGCTGGTCGACGGAGCGGTTCATGCGCCCCGTCTGCTCCGGGGACATGTAGGCCAGCGTGCCTTCCAGGAGAGCAGGGGGCTGGAGCGGCTGCTGCCACGCGGGCAGGGGAGAGGCGAGGCCGAAGCCGGACACCTTCACCTGGCCCGTGGAGAGGTTGACGAAGAGGTTGTCGGGCTTGATGTCGCGGTGGATGATTCCCTGGGCATGGAGGCTGGCCAGGGCCGCGGCGAGCTGGACGGCGAGTGTCAGGAACCGCCCTGTCTCCATGGGGCTGCCGAGCAGACTCGTGAGCGGGTGGCCGCCGAAGTCCTCGAGGACGAGGGCTGGGCGCCCCTGGAAGGTCTCCAGGGCGTAGGGCTTCAGCACGTACGGGCCCTCGAGCCGCTGCCCTACCTCGTACTCATGCTGGAGGCGCTCGACCTCCCGCCGCGAGAGCCGCTCCGGATGTAGCGCCTTGATGATGACGGAGCATCCGTCAGGGGCGCGCACGCCGCGGTACAAGGTGGCGGTGGGGCTCTCCTGGAGCACTGCGGTGGAAGAGTAGCTGTGCACAGCTGAGAAATTAATGATTCATGGCAGCATCATCCTTCCGCCATGACCGACGAGCAGGGGACCCCTGCCACCGAGGTCGCCGGGGACCAGGGGACCACTCCCTGCTCCCTGAGGACGCGGGCGAACCCTGGGCTCGCCGACTTGATCTCCCACAGCACGCGCGCGCCGATTCGTGTGTTGAAGCGCTGACAGTCAACGAGCACGCCATGACCTCGCGGCGAGCCCGAACTGTCTAGACTCTCGAGCCGCCATGGCCGCTACGAGCTCGGATCCCCTCAGCCTCCTCTCGGCGCTCCGCGACGTCCTCGACGAGACGGAGCGTGACTTC
>JAFGNZ010000151.1 GCA_016926755.1 Myxococcaceae bacterium
CTAGGCCGGCGTGGCCGTTCAGTCTAACGGCGAAGTCGGGGCCGCCTTCGCGGCCCCTCGGGGGGATACCTCCATGCTGGATCTGTTCAAACCGAAGGAAGTGAAGAAGCAAGCCGTACACGCCACCACGCAGGAGCTGACGCTGCCGCAATGGCGCGCCACCCTGCTCCAGCTCAAGGCCGTCGAGAGCACCAACCACTACCGCATGGGCGAGCACTACAACCTGCTGGTGGAGAGCAAGCTGGCCGAGGCCGCTGGCTACAAGGGCGCCCAGGACTACATCTCCAAGGAGCTGCGGGACATCTCCGCCGCCACCCTGAGGACGTACGGCGCGGTGGCCGCCCGCTTCAGCGAGGATGTCGCCCGCCAGTTCGGCGTCATCCGCCTCTCCCTGCTGCTCACCTACAAGGAGGCGGCGGCCATCCAGGTGGACCCGCGGGAGCCGGGCGGCACCGTCATCGAAGTGCCGGGCAACAATGGGGAGGTGAAGCCCACGCCGTTCGCCCAGTGCGGAGTGGAGGACCTGCGCAAGGCCCTCCAGCGCCTGCGCAAGCCAGCCTCCAGCCAGCCGCTGCCCGAGGCGGACCTGGCGTTGGCCCACCGGTACCGGGAGGCGGTGACGGGCAACTTCCCCAAGGAAGTCCCCGTGAAGGTGCAGCTGCGCAACGACGGGGGCACGGCGGTGCTCGACTTCACGAACATCCCGCTGACGCAGGTGCTCCAACTGGCCCAGGCGCTGATGTCCCAGTTCGCTCCGGGGCCCCAGTAGGCACCGCGGGGCCACGCTCCCCACGAGCCGTGAGCCCCGTGACATGAAGGGTGGCACCGCGCTCCGGGTTCAGCGGGGCGCGGTGCCGCATCCGCGCCAGCTCCTCGGCGGCCACCTCCACACTCCACCCGTCAGGGGCCCTCCTCGGTCCCTCGGCTCCCACCCCCTGCTCTTGAACGCGCCCCCGTCCCTCCTATGCGCGAGAGGTCCGTCTGGATCGCCTCGAACTGCTCCAGGGCCGCACGCAAATCATCCACAATCTCCCCGGCAATGACATCCGGAGCAGGCAGGTTCGCTGAGTCCTCCAAGGACTCGTTCTTGAGCCAGAAGATGTCCAGGCTCACCTTGTCCCGCTGGAGCAGCTCCTCGTACCCGTACGAGCGCCAGCGCCCCTCCGGCGCCTTCTTCTCGGACCACGTCGCCTTGCGCTGGTGCCGGTTCTCCGGCAGGTAGCAGGCAACGAACTCGTCGAGATCCCCCCGCTTCAGCGGGTTCGTCTTCAGCGTGAAGTGCTTGTTCGTGCGCAAGTCGTAGACCCAGAGCTTCTCGGTCCACGGCTTCTCCCGGCCCGGCTTCTTCTCGAAGAACAGCACGTTCGCCTTCACGCCCTGCGCGTAGAAGATGCCCGTCGGCAACCGCAGCAGCGTGTGCACCTCGCACTCGTGGAGCAGCTTGCGGCGAATCGTCTCCCCCGCGCCGCCCTCGAAGAGCACGTTGTCGGGCACCACCACCGCCGCCCGCCCGTTCACCTCCAGCAGCGTCTTGATGTGCTGCACGAAGTTGAGCTGCTTGTTGTTCGTGGAGGCCCAGAAGTCGTCGCGCACGACGGTGAGGGCCTCTCTCTCCTGCTCGCCCTCCTCGTTGATGACGGTGACGGAGGACTTGCGGCCAAAGGGCGGATTGGAGAGCGCGATCTTGAACCGCTTGCCCGGGTCGCTGCGAATGGCGTCATCCACCACGACGATGGGAGTCTCATCCCCGCCGACGCCGTGGAGCAGCAGGTTCATCGTGCACAGGCGGGCGGGCGTATCGGCGATCTCCCACCCCCGCAGCGCCTCCAGCTTGAGGTGCTTCTTCTGGTCCTTGTCGAGCCTGTTGTTGTGGGCAATGTAGTCGTGGGCCGCGAGCAGGAAGCCGCCGGTGCCCACGGCCGGGTCCACGAGGGTCTCCCCCGGCTTGGGCTGCACCACGTCCACGATGGCGCGGATCAACGCTCTCGGGGTGAAGTACTGCCCGGCCCCGGACTGGCTGGCCGTCTTCTCCAGCAGGCCCTCGTAGGCGTCGCCCTTCACGTCGGCGTCGAGGCTCGACCACTGCTCGCGGTCCAGCAGGTCCACGATGAGGCGGCGGAGTTTCGCCGGGTCTTGAATCTTGTTCTGGGCCTTGCGGAAGATCAGGCCCAGCGTCCCCTTCGATTTGCCCAGCGTCTCCAGCAGGTGGCGGTAGTGGGTTTCGAGCGCGTCGCCCTCCTTGCTCATCAGGCTGGGCCAGTCGAAGCCCTTGGGAACGGGCGATGGACGGTTCCACGGGGTCTGGGTCTGCTCGTGGGCCATCTTGAGGAAGAGCAGGAACGTGAGCTGCTCGATGTAATCGCCGTAAGAGAGGCCATCGTCCCGGAGGACATCGCAGTAGTTCCAGAGCTTCTGAACGATCTGGGCCGAGTGGTTGCTCATCGTGTTGCCTTCATCTTGGGGACAGCGGTGACCTGCTTGGCTCGGCCCTGTTTGGGTAAGGGCTTGTTTTCCACAGCGGCAGAGATGCGCTCAAGGAGCTTGGAGGCGGGTTCGTCGTTCGGGTCTTGAGGAGCCAGAGATCCAGCGAAAGCAGACGACAGCACGGCCTGCCGGAGGCGAGCAGCGCGTTGATGGGTGGTGAGACAACTGGATTCGATGCTTCCGATAACAGACAGCCTTGCGGCCACGTGGTCGAGTATCAAGCGCTGTTCGCTCAGAGGCGGTACGGGCAGCCTAAGCTGAAGAAAGCGGTCCTGTGTCAAATTTACACCACTGTCGCTGATGCCGGACTTGAGCTTCTCCAGTTCGTCAATGAGCCTTGGTGACGCAAGTAGCATCTCCAAGAAAGATCCCAGCAACTCTGCTGTCGGCCTGATTCGATACGCCTTGTCGCACAGCATGAGTCGTGGCCTGACTTGGCGAACAAGGCAGCAGATGCCCACACGAGAACGTGGACCTGCGCGCGTTATCAGTACGTCTCCTGCTTGGATCGCGAGCGACGGCCGGGGCTCGAGAGTGGAGACGATCCTGGAAAAGCGCGGCGTAGCGATCGCGGCCAGCGCGATCGTTTTCCCCCTTCGCGCCGCAGCGAGGTTGAGTC